>NZ_JAKMAY010000510.1:0-2209 GCF_022015835.1 Streptomyces sp. ICN903
CCACGGCTCCTTCCTGGCACGGCCGGCGGTGCGGGGACCGTACCCCGTACGCGGCGGGCCATGCGGGAGGGGCGGTGCCACAACGGCGGGTGGGTGTCCCGCGGCCCGGCCGCGGGACACCCACCCGGGATGCCGCCGAGTGATTACTCCGCCGTGGTGGCGTTGCTGGTCATGCAGCCCTTGGTCTGGCTGCCCGCACTCGGGAGCAGGCCGCCCAGGAGGCCGGGGTTGACGTGCTCGGAGCACATCTGGACGCCCGACTCGGGGGCGGCCGAGGAGGCGGTGGCGGCGGGGGCCGCGGCGAACAGGGCGCAGCACAGACCGGCACCGACCGCGGACATGCGGACAAGACGACGCATGGGATCAATCTCCTTCGAGACGTTGGGGGACTTCCACCGTGACCCCGGCGCGGCCCGGCCGCGCGGCGGCCTGCTGCATTCGGCCTCCCATGTCACCCGCAGGGATTTGTCGATCTGTCGCCACATCGCCCCTTCGTCCCGCACGGTGCCGTCCGGGGCTCGGTCCTGAGCGGTCCTGAGCGGTCCGGGGGGTCTTCCGGGGCCGGGCAGTGGTTGCGGCCGGAACGGACGGCGGCCGCCTCGTGCGGGTCCCCGAAGGGCCCGCCGGGCGGCGCGTCCTCCTCCCGGGCCCGGCTTCCTCGTCCAAGGCGAGCCGGAGTCGGGGTGTCTCGGCTCGTTTGGGGGCCGGCCGGGGAAGGGAGGAGCCGGCGGCCGATCTGTGCGGGGGACGGACACCCGGCCGCCGGCGGCGTCAGCGCGCGGAACTCCGCTGACCGCTGTGACTCCCTTGCGGGTTGTGTCCTTCGCGTACCCGCCGTTCACGGCGGCACGCATACGGATGGCGCCCGATGCCGCCCGGGCGGTACGGGCCCGGCCGGGCGGTGCTCACACCGCCGCGGCGCGGAGCCGCCGCCGGGCGCGGGCGAGTGAGCGGCCGCCGGCGGCGTACCACTGCACGGCCAGGACGACGGCCAGGGCGAGCTCGACCAGATCGCCGCCGTAGTACATCAGCAGGGCGCCGGTGCGCAGGTCGGCGGGGGCGAAGGCGGTGCCGTACGGGGCCGCGGCGTACAGGGACTTGGCGAGCACGGCGTGCGCCGCCCCCGCGCCCAGCAGTGCCGCACCGCGCCAGGGCAGGCCCCACCGGCGGCGCACCGGATCGAGCCGGCACACGGCGAAGGTGAACAGCAGACCCGCGGCCAGGACGTGGAAGTGCACCGCCGCCTGCAGGAGGGGCCTGTCGTGGGAGGCGGCCCACAGGGGCGTGCGGTACAGCACCCACAGACCACCCACGTCCAGCAGCGCGGCCAGTGGCGGGAAGACCAGCCAGGCGGCGGGCCGGGAGTGCGCCGCGGCCGGCAGGGCGCGCCGCATGCGGCCGGGGCGCAGCGCCCGCAGTGCGAGGGTGAGGGGCCGGGCGAGGACCAGCAGCAGCGGTGCGGCCATGCCGACGACCAGATGCCGGACCATGTGAGCGGTGAACGGACCGCCGGGCGGCGTGAGGACGGCGGCCGCCGCCAGAGCGGCACCGCCGGAGGCGAAGCACAGGTCACGCGCGTACGGCCAGGCGTCGCCGCGGCGGCGCAGACGCGCGGCGGCGAGCAGGTAGCAGACGACCGCGAGCAGCGAGGCCGCGGCGGCGAGCAGGGCTGCCGGGCCGGGGCCGGCACCGGAGGAGTGGAGGTGCTCGGGCGTCATCGGGAGGACCCCGAGACCCCCGATGACTCCGACGGCCTCACACGCCCGGCCCGCCCGGCGCGTACGGCCAGGGCCGCGCCGACACCCAGCAGCGCCAGGCCGAGGCCGTTCCACGCCAGGTCGTAGGGGAGCAGGTCGACGCCGTAGCGGATCTGGTGGGTGCGCAGCACCTTGTGGTCGACGATGCCGTCGAAGAGCTGGAAGGCGCCCAGACCCAGAAACAGCCCGGCCCGGGCATGGGCGGGGGAGAGGGTGCCGCGGCGGCGCATGTCGGCGTAGAGGACGAACCCGGTGACCAGGCCCAGCACCTCCGCGGTGTGCAGCAGCCCGTCGGCGAGCAGCCCGACCGACGGGGTCGAACGGTCGTAGAAGTGGTGCCAGTTGAGCAACTGGTGGAAGACGATCTCGTCGACCGCGGCCATGAGGGCCGCGCCGATCAGTGCGCAGACCGCCATCGAGCGGCGGGGCCGGAGAGGCGGCCGGGGCGGCGG
>NZ_JAKMAY010000511.1:0-2132 GCF_022015835.1 Streptomyces sp. ICN903
CCCGCCCCACCGTCCGTCCCTCCGCCGCGCGGGCCCGGCCGGGTGCGTGAGCCGGGTGCGGCGGCCGTGGACGCCGCGCCGCCGGGCACCTTCCGCCTGGCCGCCGGCGGCCTGTCCCTGCTCGTGCCCCGCCGTCCGCTGCTGGCCGGCGTCCTGCTCGCGGCGGTCCTGGTCGCGGTGGGCGCGGTGGGCCTGTCCGTCGGCGAGATCGCCGTGGCCCCGCTGGACGCCCTGCGCGCGGCGGTGCTGGGCGAGGGGGACCCGCGCGATCTGCTGGTCGTACGGGAACTGCGCATGCCCCGGGTCGAGGCCGGGATCGCGGTCGGCGCGGCCCTGGGGGCGGCCGGCTGCCTGATGCAGACGCTCTCGGGGAACCGGCTGGCCACCCCGGACACCGTCGGCCTGAACAACGGCGCGACCGCGTTCGCCGTCGCGGGGATCGTCGCCGTCCCCACCAGCCTGCTGCCGTCGGCCACCGCTCTGGTGGGCGCCGCCACGGCCGCGGCCCTCACCCTGGCCCTCAGCGGCGGGGCCGGGCAGCGCGGCTACCGGTTCCTGGTGGTGGGCCTGGGCGTGGGCGCGGTCTTCGGCGCGGTGACGAACCTGATCCTGTCGCGGGCGGAGATCGACGCGGCCAACGCGGCGTTCGCCTGGACCGTCGGCACCCTCAACGGCCGTTCCCGGACGGCGGTGACGGTGCTGGAGGCCGGGCTGCTGGTATGCCTGCCGCTCGCGGTGGTGCTGGGCCACCGCCTGGGCGCGCTGCGCTTCTCCGACGCCGTGGCCACCTCCCTGGGGGTGCGGGTGCGGCCGGTGCGCGCGGCGGTGCTGCTGACCTCCGTCGTCTGCGCCGGGCTGGCCGTGGCCGTCGCCGGGCCGCTGGGCATGATCGCCCTGGCCGCGCCCGAGGCCGCCCGGCGGCTGACCGGGCCCGGGCCCGTGCCCGTCGTGACCTCCGCGCTCGCCGGGGCCGTGCTGACGCTGCTGGCCGATCTGGTCGGCCGCACCGCGATGGCGCCGCTGGAGATCCCCGTGGGGCTGGTCACCGCCGTCGTCGGGGGCCCGTACCTGCTGTGGCTGCTGCTCACCACCCGTACCAGGAGGACCCCGTGAACGCCGTGGCACCCGTGACCGCGACCGCCCCCGCGCCCGTGTCCGCGCCCGAGTCCGGAATCAGGGTCGGGGCAGAGGAGGCGGGCGGGGCGCACCGGCTGCGCACCGAGGCACTCACCCTGGCCCACGGGCGCACCCCCGTGGTGCGGGAGCTGGATATCGAGCTGCCCCCGCGGCGGGTGACCGCGATCGTCGGCCCCAACGGCTGCGGCAAGTCGACGCTGCTGGGCGGGCTCGCCCGGCTGCTGGAGCCGCGCGGGGGCTCGGTACTGCTGGACGGCCGGGCGCTGTCCTCGGTCTCCACCCGCGAGGTGGCCCGGGTGATCGGCCTGCTGCCGCAGTCGGCCACCGCGCCGGACGGGCTGACGGTCCGCGATCTGGTGCGCTACGGCCGACGCCCGCACCAGGGCCTGCTGCGCCAGTGGTCGAGGGCGGACGCCGAGGCGGTGGAGGCCGCGCTGGACGCAGCCGACCTGCACGAGCTGGCGGACCGCCCGCTGGAGACGCTCTCCGGCGGCCAGCGGCAGCGCGCCTGGATCGCGATGGCGGTGGCGCAGGACACCGACATCCTGATGCTGGACGAGCCGACCTCCGCCCTCGACATCGGCCACCAGCTGGAGGTGCTGGAGATGGTCCGCTCCCTGGCCGCCCGGGGGCGCACGGTGGTGCTCGTCCTGCACGACCTGACCACGGCCTGCCGGTACGCCGATCACATGCTGGCGATGCTGGACGGGCGGGTCGTCGCCCAGGGCGCCCCGGCCGAGATCATGACGTCCGCCCTGGTGCGGACCCTGTACGGGGTGGAGAGCACCATCCTGACCGACCCCGTCCACGGCACCCCGGTGGTGTGCCCCACGGGCCTGGCGGCGGGCCCGGGCCCGGCGGCGGACGGCGCGGTCGGCGCGGACGACGGCGGTTCGTAGCCCCGCCCGCCCCGGCCGGGCGAGGGGCGCCGCGCGCGGTACGCGGGGACGGACGGGGTGGTCGCGGGCACCGGCGGCGTGGAGGGGGGCCGGCCC
>NZ_JAKMAY010000512.1:0-2096 GCF_022015835.1 Streptomyces sp. ICN903
GGGGCCACCCGTAGGGCGGCGCCGCGAGGAAGACCGCGGGGCGGGCGCGGGGACGGCCGTGGGACGGCCGTGGGGCCCGGTCCCTCGGACCGGGCCCCACGGGCGCGCGTGCGCGCCGGAGCGCCGCCGAAGGTGTCAGCCGGCGAAGTTGACGCCGAACAGCGGGGTGCCGGCCGTGGAGACGCCCACCCTGCTGACGGAGAGGAAGTAGCCGCCGCCGGCGATCCGCGTTCCGTCGGAACGGAGCGCGGTGACCGCGCCGTTGCCGTTGTTCTCGCCGAGTGCGCCGACCGTCAGGTCCGCCAGGCCGTCGTCGTTCATGTCGGCGAGGTGGACGTCGCTGCCGAACTGGTCCTCGGCCTCGTTGCCGCCGGGGACGCCGGGGGTGTCCTGGTGGATGAACTGCGAGCCGGAACCGGTGAGGCCGGAGCCGTCCGCCGCGCCGTACAGGACGACGACCGCGCCGGTGTACTTCGCGTCGTCCAGGGACTCGCCGGGTGCGCCGACGGCCAGGTCGAGGTGGCCGTCGCCGTTGACGTCGCCCAGGTCCAGCTCGGCGCCGAAGCCGTCGTAACGCTCCGAGCCGCCGGGGACGCCGGGGGTGTCCTGGGTGAAGGACCGGCGGGTGCCGTCCGGGCCGGAGGGGGAGCCGTGGAGGACGTTGACCAGGCCGCCGGTGCGGCTGCCGGGGACGCCGGAGTCCGCGTCGAACTCCATGCCGATGACGATGTCGCCGAAGCCGTCGCTGTTGACGTCGCCGATGTCGGTGATCAGGCCGGCGGGGAGCTTCCGCTGGCCGCCGGCGGTCAGGCCGGAGGCGGAGCCGGGGACGTAGTAGTTGGCGTTCCAGTGGTAGTCGCCGCCGTCGGCCGCGTCCCTCTCGTAGCCGTCCACGACCAGGTCGGCGATGTCGTCGCCGTTGACGTCGCCGGAGTGGAGGTTCATCGGGCCGGTGTCCGCGCCGCTGAGGATGGCGGGGCGGACACCGTAGGCGCCGCGGTACTCCCCCTTGCTCTTGCCGAAGCCGCCGCGGAAGACGCGGACGTAGGAGGAGCTGGTGCCGACGGCCAGGTCGGCCAGGTCGTCGCCGTCGTAGTCGGCGGCGTCCAGCACGTAGCCGAAGCGGTCGTGGGAGCTCGGCGCGGGGTCGGGGACGGTGGTGCCCCCGTACAGACCCGAGGCGGAGCCCCAGATGATCTGCACCGTGCCGCCGTTGACGTCCTTGCCGACCTTCTCGCGCGGGGTGCCGACGGCGAGGTCGGTGAAGCCGTCGTCGTTGAAGTCGGCCGCGGTGGTGTCGTGGCCGAAGCCGTCGCCGGCCTCGGAGGCGCCGGGCACTCCGGGGCTGTCCTGGCTGACGACGGTGCGCTTGGAGGTGGTGGTGATGCCGTTGGCGGAGCCGTAGAGCACCACGACCTGGCCCGCGTTCTTCTGGCCGTTGACGGTGGCGAAGGGGGCCGAGACGGCGAGGTCGCGGAAGCCGTCGCCGTTGAAGTCGGCGGTGGGGCGGTCGCCTTCGGCGGCGGCCGAACCGGCGGTGGCGGCCATCAGACCGCCGGTCAGGGCCGCCACGGTCGCGGCCGCGAGGGCCGTACGGAAACGATTGTGCACTCGGAACTCTCCTGCTGCACGATGAGGATGCCGTCGGGCATCCCGGGCTGATGCGGCCAAATCCGCCCGTTTCACCGGGCGTTGGCCAGGAATTCACGCGAAGGTGGCCAACAGGAGACCTCCGGGGAGGCGCGGAGGTTGTACGGGAGACGGGATTTCTTCACCGCCCGGGCACGGGACCGTCTGTCGCCGGTGCGGGTTCGTCGGCCATACTGCCCGCCGTGGAACAGCTCAGAGGTCCGGTCATCCCGCCCGTAACCGCAGCCGGCACCGATCCGGCCTACATCCCCGGCCTCGCCCCGCCGAGCCCGGACCGGGCCGGTGAGGAGGCCGCCGACGAGGAGGTGGAGCAGAAGCAGGAGGAGACCCCTGCCGGGGAGTCCGCCTCGGAGGCCGCCGAGAGGGCCGCCGAGGAGCCCACCGGTGAGCGGGAGCCCGGCGACCGGGACGAGGCGGGGGACGAGGACGGCGAGCGGGACGGGGAC
>NZ_JAKMAY010000513.1:0-2089 GCF_022015835.1 Streptomyces sp. ICN903
CCCCCTCCCCGCCGCCTCCCCGGCGGCCGCGAACCTGCCGGCCCTGCGCGGCCACAACGCCGCACTCGTCCTGGACCTGCTGCGCGCGGCGGGCGAGGCGGGCGCGAGCAGGCCCGAACTGGCCGAGGCCACGGGGCTGACGCCGCAGGCCGTCAGCAAGATCACCGCCCGGCTGCGGGAGGCGGGCCTGGTGGCGCAGGCCGGGCGCCGCCCCTCCACCGGCGGCAAACCGCGCACCCTGTGGCGCCTGGTGCGCGACGCCCGCCACGCGGTGGGCCTGCACCTGGAGCGCGACGAGATCACCGCCGTCCTGGTGGACCTGCCGGGCGGCGTGGTCGCGGCCCACCGGGCCCCCTTCGACCTGGGCGCGCCCCGCGAGGCGGTGCTGGACGCGGTGGCCGGTGCGGTGCGGGCCCTGCCGGTCGGTGCCGGACGCGGCCGCCCGCTGGGCGTCGGGGTGGCGTGCCCGGGTCCGTTGGACCACCGCACGGGAGTGCTGCGGCGGGTGACCGGCTTCCCCCAGTGGGACGGCCACCCGCTGCGGGAGACGCTGTCCCGGCGGCTGGGGCTGCCCGTCGCGCTGGACAAGGACACCAACGCGGCGGCCCTCGGCCTCGCCCTGTGCGGCGGGCAGGGGGCCGCCGGCGCGTCGTTCGCGTATCTGCACCTGGGCACCGGCCTGGGAGCCGGGCTCGTACTGGGCGGGGCGCTGTACCGGGGGACGCGCACCGGGGCCGGTGAGTTCGGCCACCAGGTGGTGCTGCTCGACGGACCGGAGTGCGGGTGCGGCGACCGCGGCTGCCTGGAGGCACTGTGCCTGGCGGCCGTCGCCCGGGGCGACACCGCGGAGGCGGCCCGCGTACTGGGCACCGGGGCGGCGGGGCTGGCCGGGCTGCTGGACGTCGACCGCGTGGTGCTCGGCGGCCGGACCGTACTGGCCGACCCGGAGGCCTACCGTGCGGGCGTGGAGCGGGTGCTGGCGGCCCGGGCCGCGCGCACCGACGGCCGGGCCGTACCGGTGTCCGTCGCCCCCGGCGGCGCGCGGCTGGTCGCCCGCGGCGCGGCGCATCTGGTCCTCGCGCCGCTCTTCGGCCGGCTCGAACCGGGAACGAGACCGGAAGGCCCCGGCCGAGGCGGTGCCGGAGGCGGCCCCGGGGGCGGCCCCGGAAAGACGGGGCCGCCCCCGGCGGACAGTGGCTAGTCTGAGGGCGTCGGCGCAGCACAGCGTGGTGCCGCCGCCACGCCCGATGTGCGGTACGACAGGCAGGAGTGACCAATGGCGGAGCGCAAGCCGATCGAGTCGTGGCTGACCGACATGGACGGAGTCCTCGTCCACGAGGGGGTGCCGATCCCGGGGGCCGACGACTTCCTCAAGCGGCTGAGGGAGTCGGGCAAGCCGTTCCTGGTGCTGACCAACAACTCGATCTACACGCCCCGCGATCTGCACGCCCGGCTGAAGCGGATGGGCCTGGACGTCCCGGTGGAGAACATCTGGACCTCCGCCCTGGCCACCGCCAAGTTCCTGGAGGACCAGCGCCCGGAGGGCACCGCGTACGTCATCGGCGAGGCCGGGCTGACCACCGCGCTGCACGACATCGGCTACATCCTCACCGACACCGACCCCGACTACGTGGTGCTCGGCGAGACGCGCACCTACAGCTTCGAGGCGCTCACCAAGGCGATCCGGCTGATCAACGACGGCGCGCGGTTCATCGCCACCAACCCCGACGAGACCGGCCCGTCCGCCGAGGGCGCGCTGCCGGCCACCGGGTCGGTCGCGGCGCTGATCACCAAGGCGACCGGGCGCGAGCCGTACTTCGTCGGCAAGCCCAACCCGCTGATGATGCGGGCCGGGCTCAACGTCATCGGCGCGCACTCCGAGTCCAGCGCGATGATCGGCGACCGGATGGACACCGATGTGCTGGCCGGGCTGGAGGCCGGGATGGAGACCTTCCTCGTCCTCACCGGGCTGACGCGGCCGGCCGACGTGGACCGCTTCCCGTTCCGGCCCTCGACGGTCGCCGACTCGATCGCGGACCTCGTCGAACGGATCTGACCGGCCCCGGCGCCGCCCCGCCCCGCGTTCGCC
>NZ_JAKMAY010000514.1:0-2078 GCF_022015835.1 Streptomyces sp. ICN903
GCCCGCACCCCCTCGCCCGCCGTCGCGGGCAATGTCATCGACCTGGGCGAACCCGGCGACGACGAGAGCGAGGACGGGGGTTCCGCTCCCACGGCCGAAGACGGCGGTACGGGCGCCGGCGGCAAGGCAGCGGGCGGCACACCGCGGAGGGCGGGCCCGCTCCGGGGCCTGCGCCGCGCCCGGTCCGCCTGATCCGCCGGTCCCGCCCCGCGCCTCCCGCGCGCCCGCCCGGCGGGCCTACGTGAGCCAGCGCTCCGGTCGCGCCCGGCGGCGCCCGGTGCGGGAGCGCCCCGCCTGGGCGGCCACCACCGCACGGGCCTCCTCCACCGCCCGCAGCCGGGCCGCCACCGTGCCGTTCGCGCCGTGGTCGACGTGGACGTCCGCCAGGCCGAAGGCCCGCTCCCAGGGGCCCTGGGTGAGGCGGACGCTCTGTACCTTGGCGTGCGGGACCAGCGACAGCGTGCGGCACAGCAGCCCCTTGCGGGAGGCGAACACCGTCCGCGTCACCCCGTGGCCGTGTCCCCGCCACCACAGCGGTACGACCCAGCGGGCCCGGCGCGGCACCGGCGCCAGGGACGCCGCCGCCTCGGCCGGGTCGAGGCCGGGAAGCACCCGCGCCAGTACGCCCCGGGCCGTCTCACGGGTGGCGACCGGCAGCAGCAGGCCGCCCTCGTTGCCCCCGGCGGCCACGTCCAGCTCCACCCGGACCCAGCCGCGCCGCCGCCACAGCCACGGCTCGACGATCCGGACGGCCTGGACGCGGCCGGGCGGGACGGTGGCGTGGGCGCGGTCCAGCAGCCCGTGGTCCAGCCGTATCCCGTCCGGCGACTCGGCGACGGCCCAGTCGAACTCGGTGAGGAAGCGGCCCACACCGCTGCGCCACACACCGCTGAGCAGCGGCACCGCCACCGCCAGGGCGGGCCAGAGGCTGCCGCTCGCCCACCAGATCAGCGCGGGCACGGCCAGCGCCGCGGCCAGCGTGCCCCAGACGGTGCCGAGCAGCAGCAGCGAGACCACCAGCATCCGCGTGCCGACCCGCACCAGCTCCCGGGCGGGCGCCTCGCCGGCCTCCGCGGCCGCCTCGGGCGCCATCCCCGCGGCCCGCGCCAGCAGCTCGGCGCGGAGCTCGACGGCCTCCCGCTCGCCCAGGAACGCCAGCTCGTCCTTCTTGTCCGTGCCGACCACGTCCAGCTTGAGCTTGGCCACGCCCACGACACGGGCCAGCAGGGGGCGTCCCACGTCGATCGCCTGGAGGCGGTCCAGCCGGATGTGGGCCACGCGCCGGAACAGCAGGCCGGTGCGGATGCGCAGCTCCGTCTCGGTGACCGTGTAGCTCGTCATCCACCAGGACAGGAAGCCGTACGCGGCCACCGCGGGCAGCAGCAGGGCCAGGACCGCCAGCAGCCGGCCGGCCGTCAGGGACTCCACGCCCTGACGTGCCCGCTCCGGGTCCTGCGCGGCGAAGGCGAACAGCGCGGCCAGCGGCGCCCACGCCCGCCGCCACGGGGTGACCGGGTGCAGCCGCCTGCCCTCGGGGCGCTGGAGCAGTGCCATCACAGCCCCCTCGCGGCCGGGCCCGTCACAGCCCCGCCGAACGGGCCTCGCCCAGCTCGGTGAGCCGTTCGCGCAGCCGCTCGGCCTCCTCGGGGGCGAGTCCGGGTATGTGCGCGTCGGTCGTCGCCGCGGCGGTGTGCAACTGCACCCGGGCCAGCCCGAAGTGCCGCTCCAGCGGCCCCGAGGTGACCTCCACCAGCTGCATCCGGCCGTAGGGCACGACGGTCAGCCCGCGCCACACCACTCCGCGTTCGATCAGCAGGTCGTCGTCGCGCTCGGCGTACCGCCAGGACGCCCAGTTGCGGGCGACGGCCCGCCACCCCCACAGCGCCACCGCCGCCGGCGCCGCGGCGAGTACGGCCCACCACGGACCGGTGGCCAGCCACAGGACCGGGCCCAGCACCGCGACGAGCGGTACGGACACGGCCGTCAGCAGCGTCCTGCGCATCCGCAGCAGCCCGCGCTCGACGCCGCGCCACCGCCCGGCCTCCTCCGGCCCCCCGGTCTCCCCGGCGTGTCCGGCC
>NZ_JAKMAY010000515.1:0-2051 GCF_022015835.1 Streptomyces sp. ICN903
CCGGGGCCCCGTCCCCACCGCCTCCCACCAAGCACTCCCAGGAAGGAAGCCCTCCGTGGCCACCTCCACCCCGGCATCCGGCCTCGGCGGGCCGCAGAGCGGACCGGCCGGCCCCACGAAGGAGAGCCCCGACGACCCGAAGGGCACGCGTCCCCGGCGGCCGTGGACCACCCTCCTGCACCGCTTCGACATCAAGGCGGCCCCCTACGCGTTCGTCGCCCCCTTCTTCGTCGTCTTCGGCGCCTTCAGCCTCTACCCGCTGCTCTACACGGCCTGGATCTCCCTCCACGACGTGGAACTGGCGACCATGGACATCATGGAGTGGGAGGGCTTCGGGAACTACTCGCAGCTCTGGCAGGACGACCGCTTCTGGAACGCGCTGGCGAACACCTTCACCATCGGCGTGATCTCCACCGTCCCGCAGCTGCTGATGGCCCTCGGCCTGGCGCACCTGCTGAACTACAAACTGAAGGGATCGGCGTTCTTCCGGGTCGCCGCCCTGACGCCCTACGCGACCTCGATCGGCGCCGCCGCCCTGGTGTTCACCATGCTCTTCGAGCGCGACTTCGGAATGATCAACTGGTTCCTGAGTCTGTTCGGGGTCGACAACGTCGACTGGGAGAACAGCAAGTGGCCCGCCCAGTTCGCGATCTCCTCCATCGTCATCTGGCGCTGGACCGGCTACAACGCCCTGCTGTACCTGGCCGCGATGCAGGCCATTCCGCAGGAGCGGTACGAGGCGGCGGCCATCGACGGCGCCTCGCGCTGGCAGCAGTTCACCAAGGTCACCGTCCCCGGCATCCGCTCCACGATCGTCTTCACCATCGTGCTGTCCACCATCGGAGCCACCCAGCTCTTCGGTGAGCCGCTGATCTTCGGCCAGGGGCCGAACGGTGTCAGCGGCGGGGCGGACAACCAGTACCAGACGCTCGGCCTGCTGCTGTACGAGGAGGGCTGGAAGAACTACGAGATGGGGCGGGCCGCCACGGTCGCCTGGGCGATGTTCCTCCTGCTCATCCTCGCCTTCGTCCTGCAGCGCGTCGTCAAGCGCGTCAAGTCCCGCACGTCCTGACCAGGGAGCGGTAATCCGATGACCACCGACACCGCCCGCCCCCGGGCGGACGTACCCGAGCCGCTCGCGGACACCGTCGCGCCCACGAGCCGCCGGATCCGGCTGTCCCTGCGCCCGAAGGCCGGCCAGCAGCGGAAGGCCGGGCCCGTCGCCTACGCGCTGCTCGCCCTGGCCGCGCTGCTCTCCCTGTTCCCGCTGTACTGGACGATGGTGGCGGCCTCCACCGACAACACCCGGGTCTCCCAGACCCCGCCGCCGTTCCTCCCCGGCCCCAACCTGCTGAAGAACCTCTCGGCGGCCTGGGAGGACGCGGCGATGGGCACGGCGCTGGTCAACAGCTTCATCGTCGCCATGACGATCGCCCTGTCCACCGTCCTCTTCGCCACCCTGGCCGGGTTCGCCTTCGCCAAGCTGCGCTTCCGCGGCCGCAACATCCTGCTGATGCTGGTCATCGGCACGATGATGGTGCCGCCGCAACTGAGCGTGGTGCCGCTGTTCATGATGATGACCGAGCTGGGCTGGGGACAGAAGCTGCCCGCCGTCATCTTCCCCACCCTGGTCAGCGCCGTCGGTGTGTTCTTCATGCGGCAGTACCTGCTGGAGGCGCTGCCCGACGAGCTCATCGAGGCCGGCCGCGTGGACGGCGCGCACAGCCTGCGGATCTTCTGGAGCGTCGTCCTGCCGGTCGCCCGCCCGGCGATGGCGGTGGTCTTCATGATCACCTTCGTGCACGCCTGGAACGACTTCTTCTGGCCGTTCATCGTGCTCGACATGACCAACCCCACGATCCCCGTCGCCCTGACCCAGCTCAGCGCGGGATACGTGCGCGACCAGTCGCTCATCATGGCAGGCGCGCTGCTGGGCACCCTGCCGCTGCTGGCGATGTTCGTCGTCTTCGGCAAGCAGATCGTCGGCGGCATCATGCAGGGCGCGGTCAAGGGCTGACACGGCACCGGTCCCAACCATCCGACCCCCGACC
>NZ_JAKMAY010000516.1:0-2033 GCF_022015835.1 Streptomyces sp. ICN903
CCCCGGCCCGCCGCCCGCGCGTCCCGGCCCCGGCCCAGGCCGGGCACCGTACGGCTGAGCAGTCCGCGCCCCCGGCTGAGGCTGTTCGGCGTACTGCTGACCCTGGTGATGCTGGCCTTCACCGTGCGGCTGCTCCAGGTGCAGGCCGTGGACGCGAGCACCTACGCCGCCAAGGCCGACGTCAACCGCTACATCACCGTCCCGCTCGCCGCCGAGCGCGGCACCGTCACCGACCGCGACGGCGTCGCCCTGGCCACCACAGTCGACGCGTACGACATCACCGCCGACCCCTACCTGTTCACCCCCGAGCAGACGAAGGTCCCCGACGCGCCGGCCCAGGCGGCCGAGCTGCTCGCCCCCGTCCTCGGCGTGGACGAGAAGACGCTCACCGAGCGGCTCTCCCGGAAGGGGACCCGCTACGTCCTCCTGGCCCGGCAGCAGTCCCCGCAGGTCTGGCGGCAGATCACCGACCTCAAGCGCGTACTGGCCGGACGGCAGCGCGCAGGCGGGGGCCACCACGTGCTGGCCGGGGTGTACTCCGAGGAGCACGCCAAGCGGGTCTACCCGGGAGGGGAGCTCGCGGCCGCCGTGCTCGGCTTCGTCAACTCCGAGGGCAGGGGCCGCGGCGGCCTGGAGGCGAAGTTCGACAAGGTGCTGGCCGGGAAGGACGGCAAGATCACCTACGCCCAGTCCGGCGGTCGCCAGGTGCCCACCGGGGACGAGCACGAGCAGCCCGCGCGCCCCGGGTCGGACGTGGAGCTCACCCTCGACCGCGATATCCAGTGGGCCGCGCAGAGCGCCATCGAGGAGCAGGTCGAGAAGTCCGACGCGGACAGCGGCTACGTGATCGTCCAGGACGTCCGCAGCGGCGAGATCCTGGCCATGGCCAACGCTCCCGGCTACGACCCGGGCGACCTGTCCACGGCCAGTGCCTCGGCGCTGCGCAACGGCGCCGTGGAGGACGCCTACGAGCCCGGCTCCACCAGCAAGGTGATGTCCATGGCCGCGGTCCTGGAGGAAGGCGCGGCCACCCCGGGCACCCATGTCGTGGTGCCCAACCGGCTGCCGCGGGCGGACCGCAGCTTCGCCGACGACGTCGACCACCCCACCTGGTACCTCACCCTCAACGGGGTGCTCGCCAAGTCCAGCAACATCGGCACCATCCTGGCCGTCGAGCAG
Organism: Streptomyces sp. ICN903; assembly: GCF_022015835.1. NCBI lineage: Bacteria > Bacillati > Actinomycetota > Actinomycetes > Kitasatosporales > Streptomycetaceae > Streptomyces > Streptomyces sp. ICN903. The sequence continues at coordinate 1,180 of NZ_JAKMAY010000516.1, forward strand.
CTGGGCGACACCCAGGCGGAGGCCAACCGGGTGCTCCACTCCTACCTGCGCGAGTTCGGCATCGGGCGGAGGAGCGGACTGGACTTCCCCGGCGAGACCCCCGGCATCCTCGCCGACCCCGAGGACTGGAACGCCTCGCAGCAGTACACCATCCCCTTCGGACAGGGCCTGTCGATCAACGCCGTCCAGGCGGCCTCGGTCTACTCCACCATCGCGAACGGGGGCGTACGCGTCGAACCCTCCCTGGTGCGCGGCACCACCGGGCCCGACGGCGAGTGGAAGCCCGCGCCGAAGCCGCAGCGCAACCGTGTCGTCAGCGAGAAGACCGCCACGACGCTCGCCGCCATGCTGGAGTCGGTGGTGGCGGACACGGAGGGCACCGGCACCACCGCGCGCATCCCCGGCTACCGGGTGGCGGGCAAGACCGGAACGGCCAACCGGGTGGACCCCGAAACGGGCCGCTACAACGGCTACACCTCCTCCTTCGCCGGGTTCGCCCCCGCCGACGCGCCCCGCGTCACCGTCTACTGCGCCGTGCAGAACCCCAAGAAGGGCAGCTACTTCGGCAGCCAGGTGTGCGGCCCGGTGTACCAGCAGGTCATGAAGTACACGCTCAAGGCCCTGCGGATCCCCCCGACCGGCGCCGAGCCCCCGCGTCTGCCCGTCACCTTCGACCCCCGGGACTGACCCGGGAACCGACCGGAAAGCGACCGTGAGAACCATCGACGACCTCCCCCGCAACAGCCCCGGCACCACCGGCGGCGCGCCCGGCACACCCGGCCCCTCGCTTCGCGGCGGGCCCGGCACGGCGGGTACGCTCACCGCCGTGCCACACGCTGATCAGACCCCATCCC
>NZ_JAKMAY010000517.1:0-2033 GCF_022015835.1 Streptomyces sp. ICN903
GCCCCGGCCCCGGGCTCCGGCGCCCGGCCGTGGCTCAGTCGGGTGCCCGGTCCGGGTACCGGTCGAGGGGGTGCTCGGGGCCCCCGAAGTCGGGGCTGGTGAAGTCCGGGCTGGTGAAGCGGGCCCCGGCACCCGTGTCGCGGGACGTCTCCCCACCCGGGCTGGAGAAGCCCGGGTGGGTGTAGCCCAGCCTGGGGTGACGGCTCTCCCGCCGGGCCTTCCCCGCCCCCGGGGCCCCGGAGGTCTCCAGGGTGCCCGCGGTCTGCGAAGCGGGCCCGGCTCCCGAGGCCGGCGCGGCCAGCGCCTCGTGGAGGAAGGGCAGCACCCCGCGCTCCAGCAGCGCCGTGCGCCAGGCCGTGCGCGCCCGCGCCACCTCCTCGGCGAGTGCGCTCTGCCCGCTGGGGCCGCCCGCCCGGATCGTGCCGGCGCCGTGGCGCACCGCGGTGACCAGCAGCCCGACACACGCGGCCAGCAGCGAGGCGGCGGTCAGGGCGGCGAAGACCCAGCCCGCGTCGCGCAGCTGCGCGGCGATGGACGGCTCGGGGTCCAGCACCCGCAGCAGATGACCGGTCAGGAGGAAGATCAGCGCCGCGGTCCCGGCCAGTACGGGCGCCAGGACGGAGAGTGTGGCGAGCAGCCCGGCACCGCCCGGACCGGTGCCGGACCCGGAATCCCCGGGCGCACTCGCTGCCGCCCCCCGCGCCGGCCCCTGCGAGGAGGGGGCGTGACCGGGCAGGCGCAGCTCGTCACGGAGCGCCACGAAGTGCTCGTACTCCGCCGCCGCGCAGGCGGCGATCGCCGCGGTCGCGCCGACCGCGGCGGCACGCAGCTGCTCGGTGTTCAGCCGTCTTCCGGCGGCCGGTTCGGGGCGGTCGCGTACGGCGCGCAGTGCCTCGTCGAGGACGCGTTCGAACTCGGGGCGGTCCTCAGGACGCAGGTGCGGAGCGGTGTTCATGTGCATCCCCCGGTGCTCCGTAAGGCCCTGGGGCCGGAAACGGAGGAGAGCTCGCTTGAGACAGGGACCCGATGGTAGAGCGGTTCCTTCCGGCAGTGACAGGGTGTTTCCGGAAAACACGCGCCACTGCCGGGCGGTGTTCACCCTCGGGGCGGTGTGTACGGGTGGGTACGGGGAGGATCAAGCGGACACCGGGGGAGACAACGCTCAGGCCGGGAGGGGGAGCCGGGACACCAGTAGCTTTCCGGCCATGGTCACTCCGCCGTCCATGGCGATCGCGAGCGAGTCGGCGTAGACGTGCGGCCCGTGCACCTGGGGCGCGGCGTCCTCGCCGTCCTCGGAACCGACCTCGCCCAGCAGGTAGGGGATCGGGCTGTGGCCGTGGACGACGCGCCGCCCGCCGTAGGTGTCCAGCAGTTCGCGGGCCGCCATGGCGCCGGCGTCGTCGCGGAAGGCGAAGCGCTTGGTGAACTTGCGGAACAGGTCCCAGGTCTCGTCGGCGTCGTGGTGGGTGAGGGCCTCGGTGATCGCGTCGTTGACGTCGGCGATGTTGTCGCCGTACTCCAGGTAGGCGGTGGTGTCGGAGTGCACCAGCAGGTGGTCGTCGGCCAGGGCCATGGCGTCCAGCCGGGACATCCACTGGATGTGGTGCTCCTGGAGCCGTTCCATGTCGGAGCGCTGCCCGCCGTTGAGCAGCCAGGCCGCCTGGAAGGAGGCGGTGCCCGCGCCGGAGCCGACGGGGGTGTCGCCGAAGCGCTTGGCGCCGATCAGCAGCAGCTCGTGGTTGCCCATCAGCGCCTTGCAGTAGCCGCCGGCGGCGGCGGCCTCGGCGGAGAGCTGCATCACCAGGTCGATGACGCCGATGCCGTCCGGGCCGCGGTCGGTGAAGTCGCCCAGGAACCACAGCCGGGCGTTGCCCGCGATCCAGTGGTCCTCGGTGTCGATGAGCCCCTGGTTCAGCAGGGCCGCGCGCAGCTCGTCCAGATAGCCGTGGACGTCGCCGACGACGTACAGCGGGCCCTGCTCGCCGCCGCCGGCGGACGCGGGGGAGGGGGTGTCGACCAGCGTGGGGGCTGTC
>NZ_JAKMAY010000518.1:0-2009 GCF_022015835.1 Streptomyces sp. ICN903
GGGGATGCCAGGCACCGCCGGGGGCCGCGTGGGTCTCGGGGACGGGCGCGACGACGGGCCAGCCGTCCTCGTCCCACTCCACGGGGGTCAGGAACGTCTCGCGGCCGAGCACGTGCACGTCGGGTGTGAAGCCGCGGGGGCGGACGCCGAGCAGCACCATCCACCAGCTCCCGTCGGGAGCCTCCACCAGGTCGGCGTGGCCGGTGTTCTGGATGGAACGGGCGGTACCGCTGTGGGACAGCAGGGGGTTGGCGGGTGCGCCCTCCCACGGGCCGCGCGGCGAGCGGCTACGGGCGACGGACACGCTGTGGCCGCGTTCCGTGCCGCCCTCCGCGATCAGCAGGTACCACCAGTCGCCGATGCGGTAGAGGTGCGGCGCCTCGGGGTACTTGAGGCCGCTGCCCGACCAGGTGGCGAAGGGACCCTCCAGCACCTCGCCCCCGACCGGGTCGATCCTGGCCAGGTTGATGCCGCCCTCGGGCCCGGAGAAGGCGCACCAGCAGGTGCCGTCCTCCTCCCACGCCAGGTCGGGGTCGATCCCGTGCAGGTCGATCCACACCGGGTCGCTCCACGGTCCTTCGGGCCGCTCGGCCGAGACGATGAAGTTGCCGCCGCCGTCGATGTTGGTGTTGACGACCCAGTAACGGCCGTCGTGGTGGCGGATGGTGGGGGCGTAGAGGCCGCCGGACGCCTTGGAGCCGGGCAGCGGCAGCGGCAGTTGCCCGGGCCGGTCGAGCACGTTGCCGATGTGCTCCCAGTGCACGAGGTCCTTGCTGTGGAAGAGCGGCAGTCCGGGGAAGTACTCGAAGCTGGAGCACACCAGGTAGTAGTCGTCACCGACCCGGCACACGCTCGGATCCGGGTGGAATCCGCTGATCACGGGGTTGTCGTAGGTATGCATGGAAACGCGTTCCCTTCAGGCGCTGGCGCGGACGATCAGCCGGGTGGGCAGGATCAGCGGGGTGGGGTCCTGCCCGCTGACGAGGGCGACGAGCATGCGCGCCATCTTCCGCCCGAGGGTCTGTACGGGCTGCTGGACGGTGGTGAGCGGCGGGTCGGCGACCTGGGCGACGGTCAGGTCGTCGAAACCGACCACGGCGACGTCGCCGGGGACCGTCCGGCCGGCCGTGCGCAGCGTGCGCAGCGCTCCCGCCCCCATGTTGTCGTTGGCGGCGAACACCCCGTCCAGTTCGGGGTGGTCCGTCAGCAGTGCGGCCATGGCGGCGGCACCGCTGGGTTCGGTGAAGTCCCCCTCCCGCGGCGGGAGGGGGGCGAGGCCGGCCGCCAGCATGGCGTCCTGGTAGCCGCGGTACCGGGCGCGCCCGACCCCGGTGTCCAGCCGCCCGCAGATCGTGGCCACGCGCGTGCGGCCGCGCGAGATCAGATACTCGGTCGCCTCGCGGGCCCCGCCGACGTTGTCGGCGTCCACGTACCACCGGGGAGCCGGACCGACCGGCCGGCCTCCGAAGACGACGGGCATCGCCGTCCCCTCGGCCATGCGGATCAGCGGGTCGTCCTCGCGCAGCGCCATCAGCATCACGCCGTCGGCACCCCTGGAACGGAGGAGTTCCCCCACCCGCCTGCGGCCCCGGTCGGAAGCGGCCAGACACAGCATCAGGTGCAGGTCGGCCTCCTCCAGAGCGCCCGACGCTCCCACGATCACCTGGGCGAAGAACGGGTCCGCGAAGATCGACGGGTCCTCTCCCGAGACGACCAGGGCGGCCACCCCCGTCCGGCGGGTGGCCAGCGCCCGGGCGGTCGTGTCGGGCACGTAGCCGAGCCGCCGGGCGGCCCGCTCGACCGCCTCGCGTTTGGCGCTGCTGACATGCGGGGCGTTGTTGAGGGCACGGGAGGCCACGGAACGGGACACGCCCGCGAGTTCGGCCACTTCGTCGAGCGTCGACCGCCGACGCGCCACATCCTTCGCCATGACCTCCGAGCCTCTCCCTGCCGACCGGACGGGAAGCGTCTCACCGCCGCCCCCCCCGTCTGCCACCCGCCCGATGGAG
>NZ_JAKMAY010000519.1:0-2007 GCF_022015835.1 Streptomyces sp. ICN903
GGGGCGGTGGTTCCGGGCGGTGGCGCTGCTGCTGGCCGTCGTCGCCGCGGGTGCCGCCTTCCGGGGAGCGCCCGGAGACGGGAGCGGGGACGGAGACAGTGCCCTCCCCGCGGCCCGGCCCGCGGCCGGGAAAGCACCGGCGCCCCCGCCCGCGTCCTCGGACGGGGAGGAAGGCGGCGCGACGGTGCAGGCCCCGGTGCGGATCCCGGACGCGGAGGCGGTGCGGCTGCTGCGTCCCGGGGACAGGGTGGACGTACTGGCCACGCCCGCCGGCACCCCGGCCGGCGGTCCCGCCGACGGCCCGGCGGACAGCGCGCGGACCATCGCCCGGAACGTGCGGGTGGCGGCCGTACCCGAACCGGCCTCCGGGCCGGAGGCCGGCCCCGGCGATCGGGAGGGGGCGCTGGTGGTGCTCTCGGTGCCCAGGGCGACGGCCGCCCGGCTCGCCGGCGCGGCGGCGCACTCCCTTCTGGCGGTGACGCTGTGCTGACCGACGCCCGCCAGGACCCGGGCTGTGGCTCGGGCTGTGGCCCGGGCTGGACAGTGCGCGCGGTGTTCGTGCAGCGTGTGCTGCGTTCACCCGGCGGAGGCCGGAGCGCGTGTGCGGAGGAGAGGCAGTCTCTTGAGCGAGAAGCAGGGCGTCCTGGCCGGGTTCAGGTCATTCCTGATGCGGGGCAACGTGGTCGACCTGGCCGTTGCCGTCGTCATCGGGGCGGCCTTCACCAAGATCGTGAACTCGGTGGTGGAGGGTGTCATCAACCCGGTGGTGGGCTCCATCGGCCCCAAGGACCTCGACCGCTACCAGTCCTGCCTCCAGGGCCCGTGCGAGTTCGACAAGGCGACGGGCGCGGCCCTCAGCGGCATCGCCATCAAGTGGGGCTCGGTGCTGAGCGCCGCGCTGACCTTCCTGATCACCGCCGCGGTCGTCTACTTCCTGATGATCGTGCCGATGAACAAGTTCAAGCAGCGGCTGGACGCCCTGAGCGCCAAGGAGGCGGCGGCGGAGGCCGCGACTCCCGTCCAGAAGACCGAGGTGGAACTGCTCACCGAGATCCGCGACGCGCTGCTGGCCCAGCGCGAGGGCAACGGCACCACGGACGCCGCCGCCCTGCTGACGGCGCAGCGCAACGCCTCCGAGGGCAGTGCCGGGCCGGGCTCCGAGGGGCCGTCCGGTGCGTCCGGCACATCCGGGGGCACCTCGAAGAAGCCCTGACGCGAGCGTCCCCCGCAGTGCCCCGCGGAAGGTCTCGCCGGTGGCCTCAGAGGTGGTGCGGGGGCTTCTCGTCCAGGAAGCGGGCCAGATCGCCCGCGCCGCCGTCGCCGCCCGCCTCCGGGCGCTCGCCCCAGCCGCGGTCGGTGTCGTCGGCCGAGGGCCGGCTCAGCGGATCGGAGAAGTCCAGCGCGGAGGCCGGGTCGCGGGGCGCCGCGCCGGAGCCGGAAGTGGCGGGGGTGGCGGGAGTGCTCATCCCTCCAGAGTACGGCGGCCCCGGTCCGCTCCGGGAAGGAGGATCATGGCCCCATGAGCGCCTCGAGGGTCAACGACGCACTGACCGATGTCCAGGGCCTGCGGGTCGGCCACGCCCAGCGGATCGGCGACGGCTGGCTGACGGGCACGACCGTGGTCCTCGCCCCGGAGGGCGGGGCGACCGCCGCCGTGGACGTGCGGGGCGGCGGGCCCGGCACCCGGGAGACCGACGCCCTGGATCCGCGCAATCTGGTGGAGCGCGTCGACGCCGTGGTCCTGACCGGGGGCAGCGCCTTCGGGCTGGACGCCGCCTGCGGGGTGACCGCCTGGCTGGAGGAACGGGGCAGGGGCTTCCCCGTCGGCCCGGAGCCGGACCAGGTGGTGCCCGTGGTCCCGGCCGCCTGCCTCTTCGACCTGGGCCGCGGCGGATCCTGGCGGGCCCGCCCCGACGCCGCGCTCGGCCGGGAGGCGGCCGAGGCGGCCGCCCGTACGAGCGTCGGCGAGCCGGTCTCCCAGGGCAACGTCGGGGCCGGTGCGGGGGC
>NZ_JAKMAY010000052.1:0-23567 GCF_022015835.1 Streptomyces sp. ICN903
CGGGATCCCCCCGAGGGCTTCGAACCGCCCCCAGGACACCTCCCGGCACCCCCGGCGCCTCCGGCCGGCTCGGCGAACCGGGCGCGGAACAGGCCGGGTTGGCCGTACGCGAAGGCCCCCCGGCCGGAACCGAAGCTCCGGCCGGGGGGCCTTCGCACGCGCCGCGGCGCGCGGGCGCGAGGGAATACGCAAGACCGCGCTGGGCCCGGCGGAGCCCAGCGCGATCGACGTTCAGGCCGTGTGGGGGACACCGGCCCGAAAGGTGGTGCCGAGTCGGGCGGCGAAGCGGGATGGGGGCCCCGTCATGCCCGATTCATGGGGTTGTTCAGCCCTCGCTGCGCTGCTGCGGGATGCCCGCGAGCAGGGCGCGCACCTCCGCCTCGCGGTAGCGGCGGTGCCCTCCGAGCGTGCGGATGGACGTGAGCTTGCCTGCCTTGGCCCAGCGCGTGACCGTCTTCGGGTCCACACGGAACATGGTGGCAACCTCAGCCGGGGTCAGCAGCGGCTCGGCATCAGGGGTGCGAGCGGTCATGAGCGGCCTCCTCGGGAGAACCGAACCATCACGGTTCTTTCCTCTAAATTCTGCACCTTGACCCGCGTTGCCCGAAATGGCGGACGCGGGCCGAGTCGGTTATAGGACGAACGGCTTGTCCTCGGCACTACAACTACACCATCTGTCCAGCCACGTCGGCCAAACCGATGGAATTGCCCTCTCAGGTGTCCAACCTCGACGGAAGCCGATGGACCGTGTCATAACGGACGGTCACACCATCGTGACGATCGGTTACAACGTGAGCGGACCTCCCCAGCCCCCTGGAAAGGATCGCAATACCGATGGATCCGACCTTAGTTGGACGGATGAAGCCCCCTCCGGACTCCTTGTCCTATTTTGGCATGAGAGATGCCCTTCGAGGCAAGACCCCGGTAAGTGCGGTCGGTCACCTCGGGGCGCCCTCCGTCCGTAAGGCCGGGAATCAGCCGGAAGGGAACGGTTCACGGCGCACAGGATGCCGACCGGTGACCCGGTCCCGTCCGCGCGGAACGCCTCAGCTCGCCATCCCGCGGTGCCGTACCGCCCGCCAGCGCTCGGTCAGCCGCTCGTAGACGGCGCTCGCGCGCTCGCCGTCGCCCTCCCGCAGCGCCGCCAGCCCCTCCGCGGTGTCGGCCGCGGAGTGGTCCGAGGCGAGCTGCTTCTCCGGGATGGTATACACCAGTCCGCCGTAGTCCAGCTCCACCATCGAACGCGGGTGGAACTCCTCCAGCCAGCGCCCCACGTCCACCAGCCCGTCGATCAGCGGGCTGTCCTCCAGCTCCTCGCGCAGCACCTTCAGCGCACGCGCCACCCGCCGCCTCGCCTGCACCATCGGGGTGCGGTAGCGCAGGACGACGCCCTCCCCCGCGCCGCCGGCGCCGTCGTCCACCGCCTTGCCGTACTCGCGCTCCTCGTCCGCGAAGAGCACGAACCAGCGCACCGGGACGTGCCAGGTGGCCGAGCGGATCCACGGCCGGGCGTCCGGGTTCCGCTCCCGCCAGCGGTCGTAGTCCGCCGCGGCCTCGCGCCGCACCACCGGCGGCACCGCCGCGTCCAGCACCGGCGCCGGCAGTTCGTCGCCGAGTCCGGCCAGCGCCTGCCAGCCCCGCAGCCTGGTCCGCCAGGGACAGACGCACAGCACCCCGTCCACTTCGGCCACGAAGGCGTCCGCGCTCTCGCGCACCGGCACCACCACGGGCGGCACCGGCAGCAGGTCCGCCAGCGACCGGCGCAGCTCGTCCTGCGCCCCGGGCAGACCGCCGCGGCGGGCGTAGCGGGCCCAGTGGGAGCGCTCCGGCTCGGGGAAGGCGGCCAGCGGCTCGTAGACCCGCAGGTAGGACGCGTACGGGACGGCCACCGGAGTAGTGAGGGCCAAGGGTTTCTTCCTCCCGGAGCAGCGGGCCGAGGGGTCGGACAACGGCAGTTCAATACCCTGATCGTGGCACCGCAACTGCACACCCGTACTCCTGGGGGCCGTCAGGCCGTACCCTCATGCCAACCGGCCCGCCCCGCATCCCGCCGCCACAAGCGGGAGGATGCTGGAAGGGCACCCTTCCGCGACATACAGGAGTCACCACCGTGACTGACGTACGTCCCGCCGTCGGCGTCGGCGGACACCGAGACGGCTCAGAGAACGCAGCGAGCGCCGTGAGCGCGCAGCGCGAAACCGGTTCGGTCCTGCACACCCTGTTCCACTCCGAGCAGGGCGGCCATGAGCAGGTCGTCCTCTGCCAGGACCGGGCCACCGGCCTGAAGGCGGTCATCGCCATCCACTCCACGGCCCTGGGCCCGGCCCTGGGCGGCACCCGCTTCCACGCGTACGCCTCCGAGGAGAACCCGGAGGAGGCCGCCGTGAAGGACGCCCTCAACCTCGCCCGCGGCATGTCGTACAAGAACGCGCTCGCCGGGCTGGACCACGGCGGCGGCAAGGCCGTGATCATCGGCGACCCCGGGCAGCACAAGAGCGAGGCCCTGCTGGAGGCCTACGGCCGCTTCGTCGACTCCCTCGGCGGCCGCTACGTTACCGCCTGCGACGTCGGCACCTACGTCCAGGACATGGACGTGGTCTCGCGCGCCTCCCGCTGGGTGACCGGCCGCTCCCCCGAGAACGGCGGCGCCGGCGACTCCTCCGTGCTCACCGCCTTCGGCGTCTACCAGGGCATGCGCGCCAGCGCGAGGCACCTGTGGGGCGACGCCTCGCTGCGCGGCCGCAGGGTCGGCGTCGCGGGCGTCGGCAAGGTCGGCCGCCACCTGGTGGGTCACCTGCTCGAGGAGGGCGCCGAGGTCCTGGTCACGGACGTGCGCCCCGAGGCGGTCGAGCAGATCACGGCCGCGCACCCGGAGGTGGTGGCGGTCGCCGACACCGACGCGCTGATCCGCACCGAGGGCCTGGACGTGTACGCGCCCTGCGCGCTCGGCGGCGCCCTGAACGACGAGACCGTCCCCGTGCTGACCGCGAAGGTGGTCTGCGGCGCGGCCAACAACCAGCTCGCCCACCCGGGCGTCGAGAAGGACCTCGCCGACCGGGGCATCCTCTACGCGCCCGACTACGTGGTGAACTCCGGCGGCGTGATCCAGGTCGCGGACGAGCTCCACGGCTTCGACTTCGCGCGTGCGAAGGCAAAGGCCGAGAAGATCCACGGCACCACGCTGGCGATCTTCGAGCGCGCCGCGGCGGACGGCGTGCCGCCGGCAGTGGCGGCCGACCGCATCGCCGAGCAGCGGATGGCCGAGGCCCGCAAGGCCGGCGCCGCGAGCTGACCCGGTGGTTCCGGCCCGGCGGCTCCGGCCCGCCGGGCCGGCCCGGCGCCCTGACCCAGCGTCCACCGTCGCGCTACCCGGAGTGACGGAGGGCGGGGGAGACATCCCTCACCACCCCTGGGCGGGTGACCGGGCGGACAGAAGGTAAAATCGTCACTGACCAGCGGAGAAATGGTCACCAGGCAGGGCGGGCACCGGCCGTGTCGTGCGGGCGGCGTACCGTACGGCCACGGAAGCAGGTACCGTTGAAGCTCCACGGACGGTCTCTCGATCGAATCGAGGGTCCGCTCCGCATCGTGAACGCGTGTCAAGACTCTGGGGCCGTTGAGCCCCGTCGTTGAGGGGGTCGAGCCATGGGGCGCGGCCGGGCCAAGGCCAAGCAGACGAAGGTCGCCCGCCAGCTGAAGTACAACAGCGGTGGGACTGATCTCGCACGCCTGGCCGAGGAGCTGGGCGCATCGACATCGAGTCAGCCGCCGAACGGCGAGCGGTTCGAGGACGATGAGCTGGACGACCCGTACGCACGGTACGCGGATCTGTACAACGACGATGACGAGGACGCGGAGGGCGACGACCACCCGGTCGACTCCCGCGGGTCCTCCTCACCGTCGAACCACCGACGCCGCGCCTGAGGACGTCGTCGTCCACTGAACAAAGCGGTCTCATACCGATAGCGGTCATCACCCGGTCCGGCCACCGCCGGACCGGGTTTTGATCCTGTCCGCCCCCGCCGCTCAGGCCGCGTAGTCCCCGGTGAGGGCGACGGCCTCGCCGCGGTCGCCGCGTTCGGTGACCTCGCCGGCGACCCAGGCGTCCACACCGCGCTCGCGCAGCAGGGACAGCGTCGCGCCGACCGACTCCTGCGGGACGACGGCGACCATGCCGACGCCCATGTTGAGGGTCCTCTCCAGCTCCGCGCGCTCGACCCCGCCCAGCTCGCCGACCGCCCGGAAGACCGGAGCCGGGCTCCAGGTGGAGCGGTCCACGGTGGCGTGCAGCCCGTCGGGCACGACACGCGCGAGGTTGCCGGCCAGTCCGCCTCCGGTGATGTGCGAGAAGGCGTGCACCTCGGTGGCCCTCGTCAGCGCCAGGCAGTCCAGCGAGTAGATCTTGGTGGGCTCCAGCAGCTCCTCGCCCAGCGTGCGGCCGAAGTCCTCGACATGGCGGTCCAGCGACCAGCCGGCCCGGTCGAAGAACACGTGCCGCACCAGCGAGTACCCGTTGGAGTGAAGTCCGGAGGCGCCCATCGCGACGACCGCGTCGCCCGGGCGGATGCGGTCCGCGCCCAGGATCTCGTCGGCCTCCACGACGCCCGTGCCCGCGCCCGCCACGTCGTACTCCTCCGGGCCCATCAGCCCGGGATGCTCGGCCGTCTCGCCGCCGACCAGGGCGCAGCCCGCCAGGACGCAGCCCTCGGCGATGCCCTTGACGATGGAGGCGACCCGCTCGGGGACGACCTTGCCCACGCTGATGTAGTCGGTCATGAAAAGCGGCTCGGCGCCGCAGACCACCAGGTCGTCCACGACCATCGCCACCAGGTCGTGGCCGATGGTGTCGTGTACGCCCATCCTCTGCGCGACGGCGACCTTGGTGCCCACGCCGTCGGTGGCCGAGGCCAGCAGCGGGCGCCGGTAGCCCTTCAGCGCGGACGCGTCGAACAGGCCCGCGAAGCCGCCGAGCGCACCGATGCTCTCGGGCCGGCGGGCCTTGCCCACCCACTCCTTCATCAGCGTGACGGCGCGGTCGCCCGCCTCGATGTCCACTCCGGCGGCGGCGTAGCTCGCGCCCTGGCCGGCCGGGGTCGGGTTGGTGGAGGTCATGGTCTTCCTCTGGGACGGACGGTGGCCCGGTGGCTCACCGGACGGTCGGCGGCTGTCGGCTCGCCGGACGGCCGCCGGCGAGCCGGCGGGGTCAGGGCCTGCGCAGCGCGTCGGCCGCGCCGGGGCCCGCGATCATGCTCCGCACCCCGTCGGGGTCGGCGCCGGCGGTCTCGGCGGTCTCGGACTCCAGCAGGTGCTTGCCCAGCAGCCCGGGGTCCGGCAGCTCCATCGGGTACTCGCCGTCGAAGCAGGCCCGGCACAGGTTCGGCTTGGCGATGGTGGTCGCCTCGACCATGCCCTCCAGCGAGATGTACGCCAGGGAGTCGGCCCCCAGCGAGGTGCCGATCTCCTCGACCGACAGGCCGTTGGCGATCAGCTCGGCGCGGGTGGCGAAGTCGATGCCGAAGAAGCACGGCCACTTGATGGGCGGCGAGCTGATCCGCACGTGCACCTCGGCCGCGCCCGCCTCGCGCAGCATCCGCACCAGGGCGCGCTGGGTGTTGCCGCGGACGATCGAGTCGTCGACGACCACCAGGCGCTTGCCGCGGATGACCTCCTTGAGGGGGTTGAGCTTGAGGCGGATGCCGAGCTGGCGGATGGTCTGCGAGGGCTGGATGAACGTCCGGCCCACGTAGGAGTTCTTGACCAGACCGCTGCCGTACGGGATGCCGCTGGCCTCGGCGTAGCCGACCGCGGCCGGGGTGCCGGACTCCGGGGTCGCTATGACCAGGTCGGCCTCGGCCGGGGCCTCGGCGGCCAGCCGGCGGCCCATCTCCACGCGGGAGAGGTAGACGTTGCGGCCCGCGATGTCGGTGTCGGGGCGCGCGAGGTAGACGTACTCGAAGACACAGCCCTTCGGCTTCGCTTCCGCGAAGCGCTGGGTGCGCAGTCCGTCCTCGTCGATGGCGACCATCTCGCCGGGCTCGATCTCCCGGATGAAGGACGCGCCGACGATGTCCAGGGCCGCGGTCTCGGAGGCCACCACCCAGCCGCGCTCCAGCCGGCCGAGCACCAGCGGGCGTATGCCCTGCGGGTCGCGGGCGGCGTAGAGGGTGTGCTCGTCCATGAAGACCAGGCTGAACGCGCCCTTGACCTTCGGCAGGACCGCGGGGGCGGCCTGCTCGACGGTGAGAGGCTTGCCGTCCTCGTCCACCTGGCCCGCCAGCAGGGCGGTGACCAGGTCGGTGTCGTTGGTGGCGGCGACCTGGGTGGCCCGGCCGCCCGTGCTGGGCAGCGCGGCGACCATCTCGGCCAGCTCGGCGGTGTTGACCAGGTTGCCGTTGTGGCCCAGCGCGATCGAGCCCTGGGCGGTGGCCCGGAAGGTGGGCTGGGCGTTCTCCCACACCGATGCGCCGGTGGTGGAGTAGCGCGCGTGGCCGACCGCGATGTGGCCCTTCAGGGAGCCGAGGGAGGTTTCGTCGAAGACCTGGGAGACCAGGCCCATGTCCTTGAAGACGAGGATCTGGGAGCCGTTGCTCACCGCGATGCCCGCGGACTCCTGTCCCCGGTGCTGCAGCGCGTACAGCCCGAAATAGGTGAGCTTGGCGACCTCTTCCCCCGGGGCCCAGACTCCGAAGACGCCGCAGGCGTCCTGGGGGCCCTTCTCTCCGGGGAGCAGGTCGTGGTTGAGTCGTCCGTCACCACGTGGCACGCCACCGAGTCTAGGACAGGTCGCGCGGTGCTCAGTACCCGGGACCGCGGCTCGTCCGGGGCCCCGGCGCTCTCTTACCGCAGGTCGTCACTCCAGTACGGGGAGGTGATCGCGCAGATCCGCGCGCTCGCCGCTCGCTGTGAGATGCGCCGCATCCAGCTCCTTGAGCCACTCGGTGCGCCCGGTCGCCAGCCGGATCCAGGTCAGCGGATCGGTCTCCACCACGTTCGGCGGGGTGCCGCGGGTGTGCCGCGGACCCGCCACGCACTGGACGACCGCGAAGGGCGGGATGCGCACCTCCACCGAGGCGCCGGGCGCCTTGGCGGCCAGCGCGTCCGCCAGCAGCCGCACGGTCGTCGCCAGGGCCTGGCGGACCGGCGGGACGCGTACGCCGGTGGCCCGGGTGAGGTCGTCGCTGTGCACCACCAGCTCCAGCAGGCGGGTCACGGTGAAGTCCAGCGCCCGCATCGCGCCGAAGGGGTGCGGCAGCAGCACGTCCGTGCGCACGGCCTGCTCCAGCACCGGCTCCAGCTCCTCGACGGCGTCGTCCACCGCGCGGGCCGCGTCCTCGTACGCCCGCGCGTGCCTGCGGGTCGCCTCGTCCAGCTCGTGGGCGGCGCCGGCCACGGACACCGCCCAGGCGTTCAGGTCCGTCTGCGGCGCGGCGGCCCGGGGCGGGGGCTCGGCCAGCAGCCGGGGCACCGCCTCGATCTGCCCGGCGATGTGGACCACCAGATGGCGCACGTCCCAGCCGGGCAGCCCGGAGGGCCGGGCCAGCTGGTCGGGGGTGAGGGCGTGCACGGCGTTGCGCACGGCCTCCACCTGCCCGATGAGCCCGGCCCGCACCAGGGCCGGGTCGTACGTCCTGGGCTTGCGCTTCACCGGAGGCATGGCGTCAGAGTAGAACGCCGCGCGACCGGGGCAGGCGGTTACCCGCCGGTCGGGGCGCCGATCCGGTCCGGCGCGGCCCGGCTCGGCCCGGGGTCAGCTCTCCTCCCGGTAGTCGCTCGCCGAGGGCATGGCGGTGTCCGTGCAGCCGCGCCGCTCGGCGACGTCCTCGACGTAGGCGCGGAAGACCGGCTCCAGGTGGCGGGCCGCGCCGTGGACGTACGGCCAGGAGACGGTGAGGGTGTGCACGGCCGGCTCCCCGCCGCACACGGAGGTGGCCCACAGGGTGTTCCCCTCGGAGTCGTACCCGCCCCGGCCCGCGACGGCCATCCGGTCGTCGCCGGCGGAGCCGTTCGAGACGCGCTCGGCGGCGTCCCCGAAGAAGCTCTCCGCGCTCGCCCACCAGGTCTTGTCGTCCATGGAGGACTCCTCCCGGAAGCGGCCGTACTCCGGGGCGTCCGCGTACCGTCGGTACGCCTCTCCCCGCGCCTTCCCCGTGACGCTCAGCAGGCAGCGCTCCTGCCACACGCCGTCGCCGGTGCGGGCCTCCAGCACCCGGTCGGGCAGCCAGCCGGAGGCATTGGCCCGCCCGGTGTGCAGACCGGCCTCGCCGTACCAGGCGCAGGTGCCCCCGGCCTCCTCCGGGGCGACGGGCTCGGTGTTCAGCGCCGGTATGCCGTCCGGTGGCTCGGGGAGGCGGTCGGGGCACCCCAGTTCGGCGGCGAGGTTGTTGGCGGTGGTGACCGCGATGCGGGCCAGCCGGTCGCGGTCGTCCTGGGCGAGCTGGCCGTTCTCGGAGAACTCCGCCCGGGTGGCGGCGTCCAGCTCGGCGGAGGCCCGTATCGCGGTGATCTCCTCGCCCCGGTGCCCGGTGCCCGGGCAGGGCAGCCGGACAGACACGCCGGTGTCGGTGACGTGCCCGGGTACGCCGCCGCCGACCGGCTGGTACACCCGCGGAACGTCGACGTACGGGTTGGTGGGGTCGAGCGCGTCCTCGAAGGCGTCGTCGACGGCCTCGGACGTCCATCCGGTGGGCTCGGTGGCCACCTGTGCGGAGAAGAACGAGCCGCTCTGCCCCAGCCGCCGCCCCTCGGCGACCTCCTCGCTGCGCAGGACGCAGCTCTGCGGCAGCGGGGCGTCGTCCAGCCGGATCCCGTCCGTGAGGTTCCGGGCGGGGGTGATCTCTCCCCCGCTCCCCCGCAGGGCCAGCACCTCACCCACCGGGACCAGGCCGCCGCAGGCCTCGTCCACGGTGTGCCGGCGGTCCCACCACTGCCACAGCGTCCAGCCGCTCAGCCCGATCGCGAGGACGGCCACGGCGCACACCAGCCGGTTGTACGCCCTCCGCCACCGCCCGCGGTCCATCCGCCCCTCGCCCCCGTCCCGTACGGCTCCGGCACTCGTCCGGCGGCGAACCTACCAGCGTCCTGTGACAGCCGTGCCCCGCCGCCCTGGCGGGCGGCGGGGCACGGCGGCCGTCGTCGTACGGGCGTCAGGCGAGCAGCGCCGGGATGGTGGCCTCGTGGGCCTCGCGCAGCTCGGCCAGGGAGACGGAGAACTGCCCCTGGACCTCGATGGTGTCGCCGTCCACCACGCCGATGCGGGTGGCGGGCAGGCCGCGGGCGCCGCACATGTCGGTGAAGCGCAGCTCCTCGCTGCGCGGCACCGCCACGATCGCGCGGCCGGCCGACTCGGAGAACAGGAACACGAACGGGTCCAGCCCGTCGGGTACGACCAGCCGGGCCCCCTTGCCCCCCTTGAGGCAGGACTCGGTCAGTGCCTGGACCAGACCGCCGTCGCTCAGGTCGTGCGCCGCGTCGATCATGCCGTCGCGGGAGGCGGAGATCAGGATCTCGGCGAGCAGCCGCTCGCGCTCCAGGTCCACCTTCGGCGGCAGCCCGCCCAGGTGGTCGTGGATCACCTGGGACCAGGCCGAGCCGCCCAGCTCCTCGCGGGTGTCGCCGAGGAGGTAGACGAGCTGGCCCTCCTCCGCGAACGCCATCGGGGTGCGGCGGGTGACGTCGTCGATCACGCCGAGCACACCGACCACCGGGGTCGGGTGGATGGCGGTGTCGCCCGTCTGGTTGTAGAGGGAGACGTTGCCGCCGGTCACCGGGGTGCCCAGGGTCCGGCAGGCGTCGGCCAGTCCGCGGCAGGCCTCGGCGAACTGCCACATCGCGCCCGGGTCCTCCGGCGAGCCGAAGTTCAGGCAGTCGGTGACGGCCAGCGGCTTCGCGCCGGTGGCGGCGACGTTGCGGTAGGACTCGGCCAGCGCGAGCTGTGCGCCGGTGTACGGGTCCAGCTTGGCGTAGCGGCCGTTGCCGTCGGTGGCGACGGCGACGCCCAGGCCGGTCTCCTCGTCGATGCGGATCATGCCGCTGTCCTCGGGCTGGGCCAGGACGGTGTTGCCGAGCACGTAGCGGTCGTACTGGTCGGTGATCCACGCCTTGGACGCCTGGTTCGGGGAGCCGACCAGCTTCAGGACCTGCTCGCGCAGCTCGTCCCCGCCGGAGGGGCGGGGCAGCTTGTTCGCGTCGTCGGCCTGGAGGGCGTCCTGCCACTCGGGGCGGGCGTAGGGGCGGTTGTAGACCGGGCCCTCGTGGGCGACGGTGCGCGGGGGCACGTCCACGATCTGCTCGCCGTGCCAGTAGATCTCCAGCCGGTCGCCGTCGGTGACCTCGCCGATGACGGTGGCGATGACGTCCCACTTCTCGCAGATGGCCAGGAAGCGGTCGACCTTGTCCGGCTCGACGACGGCGCACATGCGCTCCTGCGACTCGCTCATGAGGATCTCCTCGGGCGAGAGCGTGGAGTCGCGCAGCGGTACGGTGTCCAGTTCGACGCGCATGCCGCCGGAGCCGGCCGAGGCCAGCTCGGAGGTGGCGCAGGACAGGCCGGCGCCGCCGAGGTCCTGGATGCCGACGACCAGGTCCTCCTTGAAGACCTCCAGGGTGCACTCGATGAGGAGCTTCTCCTGGAAGGGGTCGCCGACCTGGACGGCCGGGCGCTTGGCCGGGCCCGTCTCGTCGAAGGTCTCCGAGGCGAGCACGGAGACGCCGCCGATGCCGTCGCCGCCGGTACGGGCGCCGTAGAGGACGACCTTGTTGCCGGTGCCCGACGCCTTGGCCAGATGGATGTCCTCGTGCCGCATCACACCCACACACAGGGCGTTGACCAGCGGGTTCCCCTGGTAGCAGGGGTCGAAGACGACCTCGCCGCCGATGTTGGGCAGGCCCAGGCAGTTGCCGTAGCCGCCGATGCCCGCGACGACGCCGGGAAGGACGCGGCGGGTGTCGGGGTGGTCGGCCGCGCCGAAGCGCAGCGGGTCCATCACGGCGACCGGGCGGGCGCCCATGGCCAGGATGTCGCGGACGATGCCGCCGATGCCGGTGGCCGCGCCCTGGTAGGGCTCGATGTAGGAGGGGTGGTTGTGCGACTCCACCTTGAAGGTGACGGCGTAGCCCTGGCCGACGTCCACGACGCCGGCGTTCTCGCCGATGCCCACCAGCATGGCGTCGGACTCCGGGGCCTTCTCGCCGAACTGCTTCAGGTGGACCTTGCTGGACTTGTAGGAGCAGTGCTCGGACCACATCACGGAGTACATGGCCAGCTCGGCGCCGGTCGGGCGGCGGCCGAGGATCTCCCGGATGCGGTCGTACTCGTCGCGCTTGAGGCCGAGCTCGGCCCAGGGCTGCTCGACGTCCGGGGTGTCGCTCGCGTGCTTGACGGTGTCGAGAGTCATGAGGTGACCAGCTTCTTCAGAACCGAGGTGAAGAATCCCAGCCCGTCGGTGGTGGGCCCGGTCAGGGCCTCGACGGCGTGCTCGGGGTGCGGCATGAGGCCGACGACGTTGCCGGCCTCGTTGCAGATGCCGGCGATGTCGCGGCGGGAGCCGTTGGGGTTGACGTCCAGGTAGCGGAAGACGACCCGGCCGGTCGCCTCCAGCTCGTCCAGGGTGCGCTCGTCGGCGACGTAGCCGCCCTCGCCGTTCTTGAGCGGGACGGTGATCTCCTGGCCCTCGGCGTAGTCGGAGGTCCAGGCGGTGTCCGCGTTCTCCACGCGCAGCCGCTGGTCGCGGCAGACGAAGTGGAGGTGGTCGTTGCGGGTCAGCGCGCCGGGCAGCAGGTGCGACTCGCACAGCACCTGGAAGCCGTTGCAGATGCCGAGCACCGGCAGGCCGGCGCGGGCCTGCTCGACGACCGTCTCCATCACCGGCGAGAAGCGGGCGATGGCGCCGCAGCGCAGGTAGTCGCCGTAGGAGAAGCCGCCGGGGAGGACGACGGCGTCCACCTGGTTCAGGCTCTTGTCGCGGTGCCACAGGGCGACCGGCTCGGCGCCGGCGAGGCTGATGGCGCGCCGGGCGTCCACGTCGTCGAGGGAGCCGGGGAAGGTGACGACTCCGATGCGGGTCGTCATGCGGGGGTCACCTCTTCGCGCTCCTCGACGCGCACGGTGAAGTCCTCGATCACGGTGTTGGCGAGGAACGTTTCGGCGAGCTGGTGGATACGGGCGAGGGCGTCGTCGTCGACCGGGCCCTCCACCTCGAGCTCGAAGCGCTTGCCCTGGCGGACGTCCGAGATGCCCTCGTAGCCCAGCCGGGGCAGCGCACGCTGAACCGCCTGGCCCTGGGGGTCGAGGATCTCCGGCTTGAGCATGACGTCGACTACGACGCGAGCCACAGGTACTCCCGGTGGGTGTTGGTGCTGGAGGCTGCCGCTTCAGCGTACCCGGCGGAAAATTCTACTCGCGTAGATACGAGCCGCTCCGGTCACGGTCGGGTATCGGCGTCCCGGAAAACACCGGGAAGTACTGCCCGAATCGGCGCCGGAAAAGTAAAGTCGCGTTCGCGGCATGACACGCGGGCGACAATTCATCCGCTTCACCAGACAATGCCTGTCGCTGTACAAAGGAAAGGGCATTGACACCGATCGTCGGCAACACCGATATAACTGCACGTCAGGGACGTGGTTTCCAGGTGTTTCCGCATGCGATCCTCCCGAAAGGACCGATATCCGTGGCACAGCGTGTGGTGGTCACACTCTCCGACGACATCGACGGCGGGGAAGCATCGGAAACGGTCACCTTCGGCCTCGACGGCAAGTCGTACGAGATCGATCTCAACCGCGAGAACGCGAAGAAACTGCGCATGGGCCTCGCCCCCTATGTGCGGGCCGGCCGCAAGCGGGCCAGGTCCGGGAAGACGTTCCAGCACACCTCCGTCGCGCCGGACCCGTCCGCGGTGCGGGCCTGGGCCCGGTCGCACGGCTTCGAGGTGCCGCCGCGCGGCCGCATCCCCAAGAAGGTCTACGAGGCCTTCGACGAGGCCCACGCAGCCGCCTCCGGCACCGGGTCCGAGGAGTCCCGCTGAGCCCGCCTCCGGGCCGACTTGCCAGGCACCCCGGGTGATCGGCTAGAGTCTGGAGCACACCGCCGGGGGCGGCCGGAAACGGCCGGAACCAAGGTGGTCACGCGGGTGTAGCTCAGTAGTAGAGCGCCCTCTTTCCAAGAGGGAGGCGCAGTGTGCGATTCCTGTCACCCGCTCCGCTCACTCCACCGGGTCTCCGGGATCGGGTAGAGTGAAGGCGCGCCGCTCGGTGAGAGCCGGGAGGTCGCACGCGGACGTAGCTCAGTTGGTAGAGCGCAACCTTGCCAAGGTTGAGGTCGCGAGTTCGAGCCTCGTCGTCCGCTCAGGGAAGAAGGCCCCGGTCCTCCAGGACCGGGGCCTTCTCCGTGTGTGTCATGTCACATCCCCTCATCTCCCCCCGCCCACCGGCCGGTTGACATTTGTCACGCGCGCTCGTGACAGCCCGCACTGCTCCCGCCCCCGGCCCCGCGCGACCCTGGTGGCATGGAGATCGGAGAGCAGGTCATCGAGGTGAGCGGGCTGCGGCGGCGCTACGGCCCGGCGAAGGGGGACGGCGGCTTCGAGGCCGTACGGGGGGTCTCGTTCTCCGTGGCGCGCGGCGAACTGTTCGCGCTGCTGGGGACGAACGGCGCGGGCAAGACCTCCACCGTCGAGGTGCTGGAGGGGATGGCCGAGCCCAGCGGCGGCCGGGTGCGCGTGCTCGGGCACGACCCGTACCGCGAGCGGGCCCGGGTGCGGTCGCGGATCGGGGTGATGCTCCAGGAGGGCGGCTTCTCCTCCGACCTGACCGTCGCCGAGACCGCGCGGATGTGGGCCGGCTGCACCAGCGGGGCCCGCCCCACCTCGGAGGCGCTGGAGATGGTGGGCCTGGCCCCGCGCGCGGACGTACGCGTCAAGCAGCTCTCCGGCGGCGAGCGGCGGCGGCTGGACCTGGCCATGGCCCTGCTCGGCCGGCCGGAGGTGCTCTTCCTGGACGAGCCGACGACCGGACTGGACGCCGAGGGCCGGCGGGAGACCTGGCGGCTGGTGCGGGAGCTGCGGGAGGGCGGTACGACCGTGGTGCTGACCACGCACTACCTGGAGGAGGCCGAGGAGCTGGCCGACCGGCTGGCGATCATGCGGGCGGGGCGGATCGTCGTCTCCGGCACGCCCGCCGAGGTCACCGCCTCGCGCCCGTCCCGGATCCGCTTCACGCTGCCCGAGGGGGTGCCGGCCGCCCGGCTTCCGCTGTCGCTGAAGGCCGCCGAGCACGGGCGGGGTGTGGAGATCCGCACCGGCCGGCTGCAGGAGTCGCTGACCGAACTCCTGCTGTGGGCACGGCAGGAGGGCGTGGAGCTGGCGGGCCTGGACGCCCGCTCGGCCTCCCTGGAGGAGGCGTTCCTGGAGATCGCCCACGGGGGCGGCCGGGACGCGGCGGAGGACGAAGGCACGGCACGACTGGCGAAGGCGGGAACACGATGAGCGCGACGGACACCAGGAGCGGGACGGGCGCCGGTGGCGGGGCGGTCGGCGGGGCCGCAGGCGGGGCGGCGGCCTCCCTGGGCCGGCTGCGGTCGCTGGCCCGGGCGGAGCTGACGCTGCTCGTCCGCAACCGCACCGCCATGTTCACCGCCCTGCTGATGCCGCTGGCCATGGTGCTGTTCATGCGCTCCACGGTCGAGCAGGCGCCGCTGGAGGGCACCGGGCTGAGTGTCACCGATCTGGTGATGACCAGCGGCATTCCGATGGTGCTGATCCTCGTCGTCTACCTGAACCTCATCCCCGCCTACGTCTCCCGCCGCGAGGAGCTGGTCCTCAAGCGGCTGCGGACCGGGGAGCTGCGGGACTGGGAGATCCTTGCCGGCGCGGCGCTGCCGGTGGTCGCCGTGGCGCTGGCGCAGTGCGCCGTGCTGGTCGCGGCGGGTGCGGCCCTGCTGGAGATGACGCCGCCGGACCGGCCGGACCTGCTGGTCCTGGGCGTGCTGCTGGGCGCCGTCCTGATGGTGCTGACGGCCGCCGCGACGGCCGTGATCACCCGGACGACGGAGAGCGCGCAGATCACCGCGCTGCCTCTGCTGATGGTCTCGCTGGTCGGCTCGGGGATGTTCGTTCCCCTGGAGGCCATGCCGGAGGGGCTGGCCGACGTCCTGCGGCTGCTGCCGATGACCCCGGTGGTGGACCTGGTGCGGTACGGCTGGCTCGGCGGCGGCGAGCCGGGCGAGGTGCTGCGGACACTGGGGACCGCCGTGGCCTGGGCCCTGGTGTCGGTGTTCGCTGTACGGCGGTGGTTCCGCTGGGAACCGCGTCACTGAGGTGCGAGGAGCGGGTGTGACGGTGGCGTCCGAGAAAAGCGCGCTGGGCTGGGTGGAGCGGATACGGCGGTCCAGCGGGCCGGTCCGCTTCCACCAGTACACCCGGTACACGATCTACAGCTTCGCTCTCTTCGAGGGAGTGGCGCTGCTCTTCTGGATCGTCGCGCAGACGGAGGGGCCGGCCGCCTGGGCGGCGGTCGTACTGGGGGTGCTGTTCACCGCCCACACCGTCTGCCATCTGCTGCTGTCCCGGTCCGGCCTGCGGTACTACCTGGGCACGGAGGAGCGGCCCGTGCGGCCGGCGGCGGCCTATGTGGCCCTCACCGCCGCCGGGATCGCCGCCGTCCTCGCCCTGATCGGCACCGGTGAGCTGCCGGCGTCCCAGGCGCTGCCGCCCGTGGTCTGGCTGCTGATGTTCCTGGCCGGGCCGCTGCCGCTGGTGCTGTCCGCCGGGCGGAGCGCCGCACTGGTGGCGGTGCTGCTGGCCGTCTCGCTGCTCACGGCCCGAGCACTGGGGGCGGCCGGCGGGGAACTGGCCGCCGCGGCCGTCGGCACGGTCCTCGGAGCCGTCATCTTCGGTTTCTCCTACCGCTGCTCGGCCTGGACGATGCGGGTCGTAAGCGAGCTGGAGGCCGCCCGGGAGACCCAGGCGCGGCTGGCGGTGGCCGAGGAGCGGCTGCGGTTCGGCCGGGACCTCCACGACGTGCTGGGCCGCAACCTGTCGGTGATCGCCCTCAAGAGCGAGCTGGCCGTGCAGCTCGCGCAGCGCGGCTCGCCCTCCGCCGTGGACCAGATGACCGAGGTGCAGCGGATCGCGCGGGAGTCGCAGCGGGAGATGCGGGAGGTCGTACGCGGCTACCGGGAGGCCGACCTGCACACCGAACTGGTCGGCGCGCGCGGGGTGCTGAGGGCGGCCGGGATCGACTGCCGGATCGAGGACAGCGGCAGCGGGGAGCTGGCGGAGCCGCTGCAGTCGGCCCTGGGCTGGGTGGTCCGCGAGGGGACCACCAACGTACTGCGGCACGCCGACGCCGGGCGGTGCACGGTGCGGCTGCGGGCCGCCGGAGAGGTCGCCGAGCTGGTGATGGAGAACGACGGTGTGCCGGGGTCCGGAGCCGTCACGGGGGGCGGCTCCGGGCTGGACGGGCTCCGCGAACGCCTGGCCGCGCTCGGCGGCACACTGACCGGTGAGCGCCGCGGCGACGGCGCCTTCCGGCTGACGGCCCGAATTCCGACGCGGACGCGCCGGGAAGGCGGCAAGGACGTACGCGGGGAAGGGGAGCGGTGAGCGAGCACATGCGGGACGGCACCGACGACGGCGGTACGAACGGCGGCGGTACGAACGGCGGCGGTACGAACGGCGGCGGTACGGATGGCGGCGGGCACCGCGTACGGGTGCTGCTGGCCGACGACGAGCATCTGATCCGGGGCGCGCTGGCCGCGCTGCTGGCGCTGGAGGACGACCTGCTGGTGGTGGCCGAGGCCGCCTCCGGCCCCGAGGCGCTGGCGATGGCCCGCGCCCACCGGCCCGACGTGGCGGTGCTGGACCTCCAGATGCCGGGCAGGGACGGTGTGGCGGTCGCCACGGAACTGCGCTCCGAACTCCCCGCCTGCGCCACCATGATCGTGACCGGGCACGGCCGCCCGGGGCATCTGAAGCGGGCCCTGGCCGCGGGGGTGCGGGGCTTCGTGCCCAAGACCGTCTCGGCGCAGCGGCTGGCCGAGATCATCCGCACGGTGCACGCCGGAAACCGCTATGTGGACCCGGAGCTTGCCGCCGACGCGATCAGCGCCGGGGACTCGCCGCTGACCGCCCGCGAGGCCGAACTGCTGGAGCTGGCGGCGGACGGGGCGCCGATCGCGGAGATCGCCGCGCGGGCCGCGCTGGCACCGGGGACGGTCCGCAACTACCTGTCGTCGGCCGCCGCGAAGCTGTCGGCGGAGAACCGTCACGCGGCCGTGCGCATCGCACGCGAGCGGGGTTGGCTATAGTAGGAGCGCACCGAACGGAGCACGCGGACGTAGCTCAGTTGGTAGAGCACCACCTTGCCAAGGTGGATGTCGCGAGTTCGAGTCTCGTCGTCCGCTCGATGAAAGGCCCCGGTCCCGAAGGACCGGGGCCTTCTCCGTGTGCGGGTCCCCGCGGGCGGGGCGGGGGGCGGTCCCGCGCGGCCGCCGCGCGGGACCGCCCCCGTGCCGCCGGTCAGCTCCAGCGGGTGCCCGTCAGCAGCTCGTACGCCTCGATGTAGCGGGCACGGGTGCGCTCGACGACCTCGGCGGGCAGCTCGGGCGGGGGGACCTCGCCGCCGCGGTCCCAGCCGGCTGCCGGGGAGGTCAGCCAGTCGCGGACGATCTGCTTGTCGAACGAGGGCTGGGAGCGGCCCGGCTCCCACTCGTCGACGGGCCAGAAGCGCGAGGAGTCCGGTGTCAGCACCTCGTCGGCGAGCACCAGCCGCTCCTCGCCGTCACCCTCCGCGGCCCACCCGAACTCGAACTTCGTGTCGGCCAGGATGATGCCCCGCTCCCTGGCGATGTCGCGTCCCCGGGAGTAGACGGCCAGGGTGAGCTGGCGCAGCTCGGCGGCGGTGTCGGCGCCGACCCGGCGGGCGACCTCCTCGTAGGGGACGTTCTCGTCGTGCTCGCCGACCTCCGCCTTGGTGGCCGGGGTGAAGATAGGGGCGGGCAGCTCGGAGCCGTCCTCCAGGCCCTCGGGCAGGGCCAGGCCGCAGACCGTGCGGGTCCGGCGGTACTCGGCCAGGCCCGAGCCGGTGAGGTAGCCGCGGGCCACGCACTCGACCGGGACCATGCGCAGGGAGCGGCAGACCACCGTGCGGCCCGCCCAGTCGGCGGGGGCTCCGGGCGGCAGCTCGGTGGAGAGCACATGGCCCGGCACCAGGTCGGCGAGCTGGTCGAACCACCACAGGGAGAGCTGGGTGAGGACGCGGCCCTTGTCGGGGATCTCCGTCGGCAGCACCCAGTCGTAGGCGGACACCCGGTCGCTGGCGACCATCACCAGATCCCCCGCCTCGTTCCGGTACAGGTCCCGCACCTTGCCGGTGTGCACGTGCACCAGGCCCGGCACCTGTACGGGTTCGGGCTTCTCTACGAATCCGGTCACGGCTCCTCCTGTGGCTTGGTCCAGGAGTTCCGATTCTCCCGCACCCCCGCCCTCCCCACCGGCCGGGGTCGGACGGACGGGTGGGGGCGTACCGCGCGAACGGCCCTGCCCGGGCGGGCCGGAGGGACTGTGGGTGCTCAGGGGTGCTTGCAGATGTGGTCCAGGAGGTTGGCCGTGGCCCGCTGGATACGGGAGTCGGTGTGGCCGGGGCGGTCCAGGGCCGGGGACCAGGCGAAGGTGCCCGAGGCGAAGACCAGGGCGCCGCTGGGCGCCTCGTACAGGGAGGTCTCCTGGTGGCGGCGGGTGCCGGAGGCGCCCTGGTAGGGCGAGTGGGCGAGCAGGATGCGGCCGGTGTGCGGGGGCAGGGCGGTGCGCGGGAAGTAGCGGTCGGCCTCGCCCGCCACCAGGCCGGGCAGTTCCTCGCCCTCCGCCGCCCCGGTGGCCTCCCACAACCAGTGGGAGGCGTTGCGCACGATCATCGGGTGCGGCCGGGGCACCTGGCCCTCGTACTGGACTCCCAGCACCTGCTGTTCGGGCTCGCCCTGGTCGCGCCAGCGCCGCGGGCGGCCCGGACCGCGCCGTTTGCGGCAGGTCATCAGCCGGTCGGGGGTTCCGGAGGGCGAGGGGCCCAGCTCGACCTGCCAGTACATGGTGTTGGCCGAGAGGAAGACCAGCGAGGTACCGCTGTCGCGGGCCTTCTCCACGGCCCGGCGCATGGGCGCCGACCAGTACTCGTCGTGGCCGGCGAAGACCAGGCCGCGGTAGCGGGAGGGGTCGACGCGGCCGGCGTGCAGATCGCGGGTGTCGGCGTAGGCCAGGTCGTAGCCGTAACGCTCGGCCCAGCGGATGAAGTCGTATGCGTGGCCCACGTGCAGGGGCAGGCCCGCGCCCGCGTACGGCCGGTCGAAGGAGACGGTGACGGCCGCCTCCTCCTCCCCCAGCAGCCGCCCCTCCCCGTCCCAGGCGTGGTAGAGGCTGGCGCCGGTGCGGCCGTCCTCGGGGAAGAGGTTGTACGCCTGCCAGGTGACGTCGGGGAGGACCAGCAGCAGGTCGCCGGGACGCTCGTCGCGGACGGTGAAGGGGACGTGGGAGCGGTGGCCGTCGGCGGTGGTCAGCACGGCCACATGGGCGCCGGTGCTCCAGTAGTCCGGGATCTGGAGCCGCCAGGAGAGCCACCAGTGGTGGCAGGAGACGGTGCGGTCGGCGGCCAGCGGCGGGGGCTGGACGATGCCGGACAGCCGGGGGCTGGTGGTGATCTTGGTGGCGCCCTCGCCGCCGTAGTGGCCGATGCGGTAGACGTCCACGCCGAAGGGCTGGGGCGGGTTGACCGTGATCCGGAAGTCGATGGACTCACCGGGCGAGACCGCGCTCTCGGAGGTGAAGCCCTTGATCTGGCAGTGCACGTCGTCGGCCGCGCACGGACCGCCGCCCGCCGTGGACGGGGCGCGTCCGCCGTCCAGGCTGCTGTGGTCGAGGTACCAGGGGACGACGTGGCCGGTGTCGTCGAAGTAGTGCTCGCCGCACCGCAGCCAGGGCAGCGGCCCCTGCCCGAACGGATCGGTGACCGCGTGCGCGAGAGCCCCCGACTCCCAGCGCCGGATCTGCTCCGTGCCCACCTGCGTCTCCCCTCCCTGTGTCCGCTCCCGCGATGCCGGGCACCAGCACATCACATAAAGCGAACGTCCTGTCACCCCTTGTCGCCGAATGTCCGGGAGTCCGGCCGAACAAGGCTCGAACACGGGCGCGGGCAGAGGCCGTAGAGGGCCTTGGAGGGCCGTGGAGGGCCGTGAGGAGCGGTCGGTGGCGGTCCGGGCGCCGTGCGGCGCCCGGACCGCCGCCGGCTCAGACCAGGCGGATGGGCTTGTCGGGCCGTACGCCGACGGCCGCCAGCCAGTCGCGCAGCGGCCGGGGGTCGCCGTCCTCGGTGAGGGCGAGGACGGGGCGGGCCAGATCGGCCCGGCGCTCGCCGTCGACGAACAGGGCGGGGCCGTCCAGCCAGTCGAGCCCGGGGGCCGCCCCGGCGGTGTCCACGGCCGCGCAGCACACGGCGGCCGTGACGTGCTCGGCCAGCAGCTCGCGTCCGGAGCGCGGCGGCTGGAGGGGGAAGCCGCCGCCGGGCGGGAGGAGCGCGCCGTCCCCGCCGGGGACGGGCACGGGGATCGCGCCCGCCTCGCGGGCGGCGTCGGTCCGGGCCGCCTCCTCGCGGGCGAGGTCGGCGCCGATCCGGGCGGCGAGCGCGTCGGCGCCGCCGGACGGGGCGTCCGGGGCCGCCTCGCCGGTCAGCCGGTCGACCAGCTCGGCCAGCGTCGGGTTCTCGTCGGCCCGCAGCGCCGCGAAGAGACGGGCGGCCTCGGAGCGCCAGATGCGGTCCACGACCTCCTCCGGGTACTCCTGCCAGTCCACCGGGGCCCAGTCGGGGCCGGGCTCGGCCGGGCCGCCGTGGAAGAGGCGCGCGGCCAGCAGGGACACCTGGCGGTCCACCTCGCCGGGCTCCTCCAGCAGGTCGCAGGCGGGGCGCTCGCCCAGCCGGGTGGCGAAGCCCTCGGCCAGCCGGTCGCGCCGGGACAGCTCGGTGAGGGCGGAGACCACTCCGGCGTCCAGCCGGGCGGGCCAGCGGCCCGTGCGCCAGGCGGGCAGCGCGACCCGGGTCAGCAGCCGGTCCCAGCCGGCGTACGCCAGGCCCACCTGTTCCTGGGCGACGACCCGCAGGCCGTAGTCGACCGTCTGGGCCCGTACCGCGGCCGCGGCCGCCACCATGCGCTCCATCTCCGCGGCGTGGGAGGCCCCGGCGCGCAGCAGCAGCCGGGAGACCCAGCCGGTGAAGTCGTACGCGAGCCGTTTGGGCGCCGGGCCACGGGCCGCGACGGCGACCGCGGCGGCGGCGTCCAGTCCGCGGACGAAGCGCCGCGCGGCGGCGATGTCCGGGTGGGCGGACGGGCCCGTGCCGGCCACGATCGGGGCGAGCAGCGCCCGCAGCTCGGCCACCCGCATCCACCACAGGAAGGGGGAGCCGACGACGAGTACGGGGGCGTCCGCGCCGCGTGCCGTGCCGGGGCGCGGCAGGCGGCGGCCGCGGGTGGTGTGCGCCCGGTCCTCCAGCCAGCTGTCGCAGTCCGGCGTCAGGGCTATCGCCGAGGGCGCGGGAACGTCGAGCCGGTCGGCGAGGTCGCGTATCAGCCGGTACAGGTCGGGGGCGGCCGACTCGTCGATCTGCACGGTGGGGCTGACCGCCGGGCGCGCCCGGGCGATCACCGCGGCCACGCCCGCGGCCGCGGCGAGCACCGGCACGGCGACGGCCACGGCCGCCCAGCGCAGTGCGTCCCAGCCGTCGCCGCGGAGGTGGCCGGTGGCCCCTCCGGCCAGCAGGACGACCGCCGCGGCGGCGGGCAGCAGCGCGGCGCCCAGCGCGGCGCCGCGCACCCTCAGGACCGCCAGCGCGTGGTCGCGCGCCGAACGCGCGCCCGTCTCCGGTACCGCCACGAGTCGCTCACCCCCTTGCCGTTCCCCCGCGCCTGCCGTCACTCCCCCACTGTGGCACCGGCAGGCGACACCGCAATGTGCGGTGGGCCACTTGCCGGAGCCGTCCGCGGGAACCCTAGTAGGCGCCCGCGGGGCCGTCAGCCGGATGAGGAAGCGGTCACTCGATGGAATGGCTTTGGGTAAAGCTGGGTGCGGAAATCCGCTCGCCGGGGTGTCGGGCCGGGGCTCCGGACGGACACCCGGCCCGACACCCGGCCGGGGCTCCGGCTCAGACCTCCCCGGCGGTCCCGGCGGCCGGCGACATCGCGGCCTCGGCCGCCGAGGCCGCGATGTCGCCGCGGTGGTGCGAACCGGCCAGCCGGATGCGGGACACCGCCCGGTAGGCGTGCTCGCGGGCCTCGGCGAGACCGGCGCCGGTGGCCGTGACGGACAGGACCCGGCCGCCCGCGCTGACCACGCGCCCCTCCTCGTCCAGCCGGGTGCCGGCGTGGAGGACGTACGCGGTGGGGGCGTCCTTCTCCGCGACCTCTTCAAGCCCCTCGATCACATCCCCCGTGCGGGGGGAGGCGGGGTAGCCCTCGGAGGCCACGACGACGGTGACGGCCGCGTCCTCGCTCCAGCGCAGCGGGGGGAACTCGGCCAGGGCGCCGGTGGCCGCCGCGTACAGCAGGCCGGACAGCGGGGTCTTCAGCCGGGCCAGGACGACCTGGGTCTCCGGGTCGCCGAAGCGCGCGTTGAACTCCACCACGCGCACCCCGCGCGAGGTGATGGCCAGACCCGCGTAGAGCAGTCCGGAGAAGGGGGTGCCGCGGCGGCGCATCTCGTCCACTGTGGGCTGCAGGACGGTGGCCAGCACCTCGTCGGCCAGCTTGGGGTCGGCCCAGGGCAGCGGCGAGTAGGCGCCCATGCCGCCGGTGTTGGGGCCCTCGTCGCCGTCGTGGGCACGCTTGAAGTCCTGGGCGGGCCGCAGCGGTACGACGCACTCGCCGTCGGTCACGGCGAACAGGGAGACCTCGGGGCCGTCCAGGTACTCCTCGACCACCACCCGCTCGCAGCCGCGGGCGTGGGCGCGGGCGGCCTCCAGGTCGGGGGTGACGACGACGCCCTTGCCCGCCGCCAGCCCGTCGTCCTTGACGACGTACGGGGGCCCGAAGGCGTCCAGCGCGCGATCGGTCTCCTCGTCGGTGGCGCACACGTAGGAGCGGGCCGTGGGAACCCCGGCGGCGGCCATGACCTCCTTGGCGAACGCCTTGGAGCCCTCCAGCCGGGCGGCCTCGGCCGACGGGCCGAAGACGGCGATGCCGCGCTCGCGCACGGCGTCGGCCACCCCGGCCACCAGCGGGGCCTCCGGCCCCACCACGACGAGGTCGGCCTCCAGTCCGGCGGCCAGTTCGGCCACGGCCCGGCCGTCGAGCGCGTCGACGGAGTGCAGGGTCGCCACCTCGGCGATTCCGGCGTTGCCGGGCGCGCAGTGCAGCGAGGTGACGTCGGGATCGAGGGACAGGGAGCGGCACAGGGCGTGTTCGCGGGCGCCGCCGCCGATGACGAGGACCTTCACGCCCTGCACCCTATCCGCCCCCTCCGCGGCCCCGGCGGGTCCGCCCGAGGGGCGGACGGCGGGCGCCTGCCGGACGCCTTCCGGATGCCGTCGGGGCCGCGGAG
>NZ_JAKMAY010000052.1:23577-24788 GCF_022015835.1 Streptomyces sp. ICN903
GGGTGTCGTGGGTGGTCAGGGGCGCGGAACGGCAGCCGAAACGCGCTTCTCACCCCATCGGGTGATGAAAGCGGGGCCTGTATACCCAATCGGGATGCACGTATGGGCGGAAATACCGCGAAGGCCGAGAGGTCTCCCACTTTTGGGGGTAGGAAAGGGCACCGAGCGGTCCGAGGGAGGTCCGTCCGCGAATGGATCCGAGCGAGGGCTTTGTTGGGAGTGGCGGGTGAGTCAGCCGGAGATGCGCCCCGGAACGGGCGGCGGCACGAGCGGCGGCACGGGGCGGGGCGAGTACGGGGACCTGCTCGGGCGGCCGTTCCCGCTGGGGGACTGGGGCGAGCCCGCCGAGCGCCTGGACGAGCTGTACCGGTGGGTGGAGAGCGGGGCGCTGGAGGTCGTGGAGTGGTATCTGGCCGACCGGGCGCGCAAGCGCCGGTGGGCCAGGGCGCTGCGGGCGGGGACCGCCGCGGGGCTGGCGGCCGGGGGCGTGCTGCCGCTGCTGGAACTGGCCGGCGGGGCGCGGGGCGCGGCCCTGTGGGCGTTCCCCGCGCTGCTGCTGGCGGTCGTGTGCGCGGGGTGCGACCGCTGGTTCGGGCTGACCTCGGGCTGGATGCGCGGTGTCGCCACGGCGCAGGCGGTCCAGCGGCGGCTGGAGATGCTGCAGTACGACTGGGCGTCGGAGAGCGTGCGCGAGGTGCTCGGGCCCACCGAGGGCACGGCGAGCGAGGCCGCCGAGCGGTGCCTGGGGGTGCTGCGGCGCTTCTCGGAGGACGTGACCGAACTGGTGCGGGGCGAGACGGCCGCCTGGATGGTGGAGTTCCGCTCCGGTCCGGCGCCGCTGCACACCCAGTCGCTGACCTCCTCCGCCTGGAGCGCGCGCACCGAGCGGGCCGCGCAGCCGTCCCGCTTCTCGATGCCGCCGGGCGTCCGGCCGAGCATGCCCAGGCAGCGGCCCCCGGAGGGGCCGCGCTGACGGTGACAGGCGGGTGCTGACGCGGCACCGTCGGCGGCCGACGGCGGCCGTCAGTACCGCGTCAGCCGACGGTGCCGCGTCAGCCGAAGATGATCATGGAGCTCTGTGCCAGGCTCCGGGTGGCCGCGGCGTGCAGCCCCAGCCAGACGTGGCGCTCCCGCGCGAACGGCCCGCCGTCGTACGCCGGCGCGGCCGCCGGTTCCTCCAGCTCCGTGGGGCCGGCCGGGGGCGCCGGGGC
>NZ_JAKMAY010000520.1:0-1965 GCF_022015835.1 Streptomyces sp. ICN903
GCGGACTGTAGGCGGCGGGGGAGTGCGAGAGGAAGCTGTACCGGCACTCCCCGCAGACCGGTGACTGGCCCTCGCGGGGGGTGCGGCACTGCGGGCACACCTCGCCCTGCGCCGTGGAGTCGCCCCCGGGGCCCGGGTAGCCGTAGCCGCCGCGGCCGGGCATCGGGGGCGGCGGGACGGCACCGGCGGGCACACCCGGAGCGGAGGCCATGCGGTGGCCGCACACCTCGCACCAGTCGTCGGCCGCCGACTGATGGCCGTTCGGGCAAGTCGGCATGTCGGTCCTTCCCCCTCCGTGCGGCTCCGTGTCGCGTCGCTCGGTCGTTCGCTTCTTCGCGCGCCCCGGCCTTCGGGCCGCGCGTCCGGTGGTCCCGTCGGCCTCGAAGGACCACCGCCGTCAGCGGAACAGTACCGGGCGCGGGGGCGGTCACGCCCACCGCCTTCTCCACCGCCTCCGGGACGCGCCCGCCCGCCGGCGCATCGGTCCACCGCCCGGAGCCGCCCGCGGAGGCGGGTGCCGGTAGGGCGGGGACGGGGAGTTCCGTCCGCGTCCCGCCCGGCGCCCGGGGGACCGTTCCCGCCCGGCCGGAAGTCCTGTGACCCGCGGGTGGGCCGCCGGGCGGCGGAAACGGAACCGGCCGGGTGAGGCCGGCGCACTGCACCCGCGCCGCTGCCGCCGGGCGCCGCGGAACGGCGCGCCGGCCGCGGCGGAAGCGCCGACCGTGATCTGCGCCACCTCCGGCCGGTCCCGGCCGGCGGCACCGGCCGTCCGCCGGACGGACTCGTTCCGGTTGCCGCCCGGCGCGGGGCGCGGTACGCCCCGATCCGGCGAGAGCACCCCGGCGGACGGCCGGTCCCGGCCGGCGGCGCGTCAGCCGGTCACGGCCCGCCCGGCGCCGGGCGGCGCGGGGAACGGGAGCACCGCCACCGTCACGTTGTCGTGGCCGCCGCCGTCCAGCGCGTGCCCCACCAGATGCCGCGCGGACCGCATCGGGTGGGTACGGGCGTCGGCCGGGACGGCCCCGGCCATCTCCTCGGCGGACTCGGCGTAGTTCCACAGCCCGTCCGTGCACACCACCACCACGCCCGGCCGGTCCGGGGTGAACGAGGCGGTGTGCGGGTCGATTTCGTAGGCGTCCGCGCCCAGCCACCCGGTGATGGCGTGCGCCCGGGCGTCCGCGTACGCCTCGGCCTCCTCCATCAGGCCCGCCGCCACCATCTGGGCGGCCCAGGAGTCGTCCTCGGTGAGCCGGGCGGGCGCGGTGGAGCGGTCCTCGGGGATCCAGTAGGCGCGGCTGTCGCCGATCCAGCCGACGGTGAGGAGGTCCCCCGCGACCACCGCGCCGACGATGGTGCAGGCCGGGGCGTTCTCCATCGGGTCGCGTGGTTCCGGCGCCAGGGCGTTGACGGCCTCGGAGGCGGCGACCAGGGCGTCGTGCATCGCCTGCCGGGGGTCGGCGCCGCGCGGCAGGGACCGCCTCATCGACGCGCACGCGGAGTCGGCGGCGGCGGCCGAGGCCTCGTCCGGCCGGGTCGCCGACGACACCCCGTCGCAGACGACGGCGATCACGGCCGGGGAGCCGTCCGGCAGGGAGACGGCCGAGACGGCGAAGGAGTCCTCGTTGCGGTGGTGGCGCAGTCCGCGGTCGCTGACCGCCGCGACCCCCTCCGACTCCTCCTCCATGTGGTCGCGTTCGCGCGGCTGGGCGTGGCCGCAGTGCTCGCAGCGGCCTTCGTCGTCGACGGCGCCGGTGCCGCAGGCGACGCACCGCTCCTGTCCGCCGCCGGCCGGAGCGCCGCCGGCCGGGGCACCGCCGGCCGGAGCGCCGCCTTGGGCGCCGGCCGGGAGCGGGCTCTCACGCGGGTCCGGCGCCGGCGGACCGGCCTGCCCCGCCCCTCCGGACCGTCCGGCGTCTTCGGCCTGTGCCTCGCCCCCGGCCTGCGCGGCGGGGGCCGCGGGGGGCG
>NZ_JAKMAY010000521.1:0-1958 GCF_022015835.1 Streptomyces sp. ICN903
CGGCCGGCTCGCCGACCGCGGGCGGGGAACCCCCGCACGCGGACGGACGCGGCGCCGGGGGCCGCGGGGGGCCCAAGGCCTCCCCGCCCCCCGGCGGCATCACCCGGCGGCACCGGCTGCGCCGCGACCGCGCCCTGGTCCTGATGACGCTGCCCGCACTGCTGCTGGTCCTGGTCTTCGCCTACGTACCGCTGCTGGGCAACGCCGTCGCCTTCAAGGAGTTCGACCCCTACCTCGGCGACTCCTTCACCGAGTCCTTCACCCTCAGCCCCTGGATCGGCGGCGAGAACTTCCAGCGGATGTGGGAGGACCCCTACTTCTGGTCGGCGGTCGAGAACACCCTGCTGATCTTCCTCATCCAGCTGGTGTTCTTCTTCCCCGTCCCCATCCTGCTGGCCCTGCTGATCAACAGCATCATCAGCCCCCGGGTGCGCGCCTGGGCGCAGGGCGTGCTCTACCTGCCGCACTTCTTCTCCTGGGTGCTGGTCATCACCGTCTTCCAGCAGATCCTCGGCGGCGCCGGGATCATCGCCCAGACCATGCGCGAGAGAGGCTGGGGCGGCGGCTTCGACCTGATGACCGACCCCGGCTTCTTCAAGTTCCTGATCACCTTCCAGGCCATCTGGAAGGACGCCGGCTGGGGCATCATCGTCTTCCTCGCCGCGCTGGCCGCCGTCAACCACGAGCTGTACGAGGCCGCCGCCGCGGACGGCGCGGGCCGGTGGCGGCGGATGTGGCACATCACCCTGCCCGCGCTGCGCCCGGTGATCGCCCTGCTGCTGGTGCTGCGCGTCGGCGACGCCCTCACCGTCGGCTTCGAGCAGATACTCCTGCAGCGCACGGCGGTGGGCACCGGCGCGGCCGAGGTGCTGGACACCTACGTGTGGAACGTCGGCCTGGAGAACGGCGACTTCGGCTACGCGGCGGCCGTCGGCATCGTCAAGGGCGTCTTCGGCCTCTGCCTGGTGCTGGCCGCCAACAAGACCGCCCACCTGCTGGGCGAGCAGGGGGTGTACAAGAAGTGAGCGTGCTGACCGAGGACCGCGAGACGGAGGGCGCCGGCGCCCGGATGCGCCCCGCCTGGGAGGAGCCGCCCAGCGGCGTCGGCACCGCCGCCAAGGGCGCGGTGCTGGCCGTCGCCTGTCTGGCGATCCTCTTCCCGCTGTGGATCGTGGTCGTCACCAGCCTGTCGTCGGCCGAGACCATCCGCCAGGCCGGCGGTCTGGTGATCGTGCCCGACGGCATCACCTTCGAGGCCTATCGCGAGCTGCTCTCCGGCGGCCAGGTCACCCGGGCCACCGTCATCAGCGTCTGCGTCACCGTCGCCGGCACGCTGTTCAGCATGGCCGTCTCGGTGCTGTGCGCCTACGGCCTGTCCCGCCCGGGCTCCTTCGGCCACCGCCCGATGCTGATGACGCTGCTGGCCACGATGTTCTTCGGCGCCGGACTGATCCCCACCTATCTGCTGGTCCAGTCCCTCGGCCTGATCGACACCTACGCCTCGCTGATCCTGCCCAGCGCGGTGAGCGTGTTCAACATCCTGGTGCTGCGGGCGTTCTTCATGAACACCGCGCCGGAGCTGATCGACAGCGCCCGCATCGACGGCGCCGGCGAGTTCCGCATCCTGTGGCAGATCGTGATGCCGCTGTCGAAACCGGTGCTGGCGGTCATCTCGCTGTTCTACGCGGTCGGCTACTGGAGCGCCTGGTTCAACGCCTCCATCTACCTCAACGACCAGACCAAGATGCCGCTCCAGGTGGTGCTCAACCAGATCGTCCTCAAGGGCGAGCGCCCCACGGGCATGTCCCAGATCATCAACACCGGCCAGATCCACACCCTCTCGGTGCAGATGGCCGTGATGGTGCTGGCCCTGGTGCCGGTCGCCGTGCTCTCGCCCTTCGTCCAGAAGCACTTCAAGAAGGGCATGCTCATCGGCGCGGTCAAGGGCTGA
The DNA here is from genome assembly GCF_022015835.1 of Streptomyces sp. ICN903. Classification (NCBI taxonomy): domain Bacteria; kingdom Bacillati; phylum Actinomycetota; class Actinomycetes; order Kitasatosporales; family Streptomycetaceae; genus Streptomyces; species Streptomyces sp. ICN903. Next base: position 1,952 of record NZ_JAKMAY010000521.1, read on the forward strand.
CCGCGCC
>NZ_JAKMAY010000522.1:0-1948 GCF_022015835.1 Streptomyces sp. ICN903
GTGTCGCGGGGAGGGGCTGTGGGGTGACGGTGTGGGCGTCATGGCACGCTCCCGGTTCGGACGGACGGGGCTGGTTACCGGAGGTAACGTAGCGGCCCGGTGAACGGCTGACCAGAGGTGCGGCAGCGGTGGTCCGACAGGACAGCGCCCGGACTAGGATCGTCCCGCCGGAAGCACGGGGGAACTATGCGGGAACGCCGGAGGGGCCGGGAGCGGAAGGACCGAAGGGCGGCGGCCGCAGCGGCCGCGGTCCTGTCGACGGCAGCGCTGGTGGCACTGGTGGTGCTCTACCTGCCGGGAGTTCTGGTCGACCGCGACCTGGCGGGTGCGCGTATCGGGCCGAAGGACCGGTTGAGCGCCGTGAACGATGTCCGCGCCACCCTGCTCCAGGCCGTCGCCGGACTGGCCATCTTCGCCGGAGCGTACGTCACCTGGCGCCAGGTGCGTATCGGTCAGGAGGGGCTGAAGGCCACGCGCGAGGGGCAGGTCACCGACCGGTTCGGGCTGGCGGTGGAGCAGATCGGCAGCGACAAACCCGCCGTGCGGATCGGCGGCCTCCACGCCCTGTGGCGGGTCGCGGACCACTCCGACCGGGAGCGTGAGGCCGTCATCGCCATCATGGCCGCCTTCCTCCGCACCCATCTGCGCTGGCCGCCCACCGGGCCCGGCGCGCCCGCGCCGGACACACCGATCAATTCCGTGCCACCGCTGGAGACCCGGGCACCGGACGCACAGACGGCGCTGACCTGCATGGGCGTGCTCTGCGAAGGACGCGAGCCCGAGTGGCTGAACCTCATCGCCACCGACCTGCGGCGAGCCGACTGCGACGGGCAGAACTTCCAGGGCGTCATATTCGACCGGGCATGCCTGGAAGCGGCGAGCCTGTTCTCCGTGAACCTGACGCGTGCCTCACTCGCCGGGGCCGTGCTCCGGCACGCCGAGCTGACGGCCTCAGTGCTCCGCTCCACCCGTCTCACCGGCGCCGACCTGCGCGGGGCACTGCTGATCGAGGCGGAACTGGAGGACACCGACCTCACCGGCGCGGATCTGAGGGAGGCGAACCTGTGCCGGGCAAGCGCACCCCGCGCCTCGTTCCGCCGGGCGGACCTGCGCATGGCCGATCTGCGCGGCGCCGACCTGAGCGGCGCCGACCTGCGGGAGGCCCGGCTGGAGGGAGCGCGGGTGAACGACCGTACGCGGTGGCCCGAGGGTTTCGACGTCTCGGATCACGGTGTCCTCGTCTCCCAGGGCCCGGAGTCGCCCACCAATCCTCTGCCCGGCCTCACGCTGCGCACCGACCTTCCGCCGCTGCGCTCGTACCCGTGACGTCCGGTCGGCCGCCGCGTTCCGCTCCCCTGCGGCCCCGGCCGCCTCAGCCCGCAGCCCTGTGCGCCACATCGAGGATGATCTTGTTCTCGCCCGTGGTCACCCGGAAGCCCGCCGGGCCGTCGCCCTGGGGATCGGTGCCGACGCCGAAGAGCGTCTCGCCCTCGAAGTAGCTCACCAGCCGCAGTTCGCGGATGACGGGGGTGCTCCTGCCGCCGTCGTCGAAGTCGGGGTCGGGCACGGACCGGAGGAAGGAGATCTTCAGGTCCTGGTCGCCCTTGAGGGGGATGACGTCGCCGGAGCCGTCCTGGTGCAGGGTGTCCACGTACTCGGCCACGAAGCGCGGGGTGCCCTTGTCGAAGTCGAAGACGACCCGGTCGTAGGTGTCGTGGACGCCCACCCGCACCCCGCGCAGCTCCGGGAAGTCGTTCACACCCGCCTCCCGGGCGGCTCCCGTCCTGCGGGAGGTGTCGCGCAGCACCACGCTCTCCTCCCCATCTCCACCCCCGCCCCCGGGCCGGGACGGCGACGGGGAGGCGGACGAGGGCGCGCCGGTGGGAGCGGAGGACGAGGCGCTCCGCCCGGAGTCCTCGGACCCTTCGGGCTGTCCGGACCGGTCGGC
>NZ_JAKMAY010000523.1:0-1939 GCF_022015835.1 Streptomyces sp. ICN903
GTGCGGGCGGGGGCGGCGGGGCTCCCCCGACGGCGCCCCGCGCACCGCTTCCGCGCGCCGCTTCCGCGCGCCGCTCAGCGGACCTCGGTGATCTCCGGGCCGCGCTGGAGCTTGTCGATGCCGCCGGCGAAGCGGGAGCCCTCCTGGGCCTGCTCCTGCTGGACGCCGTCGGGCACCATCTGCGCGTCGTCGGGGAGCTTGAGGACGATCGGGTCGCGGGGCGCCATCGGGGAGTCCCCGCGCACCACGACCGTGTCGCGGAAGATCTGCTCCAGCAGCCCGGCGGCCTGCGGCTGCACCGCGCCCTGGCCGGAGATGACACCGCGCAGGAACCAGCGGGGGCCGTCCACGCCGACGAAGCGCACGACCTGCATGCCGCTGTTGCCGTCGGGCAGCCTGACCGGCACCTGCGCGCGCAGTTCCCAGCCCAGGGGGCCCTCGACCTCGTCGATGATCCCGCCCTTCTGGGTGATGCCCGAGGCGATCTCCTCGCGCACCTCGTCCCAGATGCCCTCGCGCTTGGGGGCGGCGAACGCCTGGAGCTGGACGGCGCTGTCCTTGAGCACGATCGTCGCGGCGACGATGGCGTCACCGGCGACCTCCACCCGCAGCTCCATGCCCGGTACTCCGGGCACGAACATGCCGCCCAGGTCGACCCGGCCCTCGCCCGGGGCGTGCAGTTCGCTCACGTCCCAGGGGCCGTCCGGCCGGGGGGCCGGGGGAAGCTTGACCCGGGTCTGCTCGCCATCGGTGCCGTCGGCGGACCCGTCCGACGCGTCGGTGCCCTCGTCGGATCGTTCCGTCTCGAACTCGTCCGAGGCGCCCTCGGGCCCTACCTGCTTCTTGCGACGACGTCCGAACACGTCACTGTCCCTTCAGGTCGGCAGCCTCGTCGGCCGCGACCGCAGCGTAATGGTTGTGCTGTGCAGCGTGGTCCTGTGCGGTGCCGTCCTGTGCGGCGTGGCCGCCCGTGGAGCCGAAGCCCCCCGCCGCTCGCGCCGATCCCGGCAGTTCCTCCACCTCGTGGAAGCGCACCTTCTCGACTTGCTGGACGACGAGCTGGGCGATGCGGTCGAAGCGCTCGAACCGCACACTCTCGCGCGGATCCAGGTTGGCCACGATCACCCTGATCTCCCCACGGTACCCGGCGTCGACGGTTCCGGGGGCATTCACGAGGCAGACCCCGCAGCGGGCCGCCAGACCGGAGCGCGGATGCACGAAGGCGGCGTACCCGTCGGGCAGTGCGATGGAAACCCCCGTGGGCAGAACAGCCCTCTCCCCGGGGGCCAGTTCGGCCGCCTCGGTGGTGACCAGATCGCAGCCCGCGTCGCCGGGGTGGGCGTAGGCGGGCAGCGGCACCTCGGGGTCGAGGCGGCGGATCAGCACCTCGACGGGCTCGCGCCCGGGCAGGCCGGCGCCGCTCACGGGTTCACCTCGAAGGCTCGGGCCCGGCGGACGGTGTCGGGGTCGGCCATCGCGGCCTCGATCTCGTCCTTGCGGCCGTGGTCGACGAAGTGCTCGACCTTGACCTCGATGAAGAGGGCGTCGGCGCGCACCGCGAGGGGACCGTCGGGGCCGCCGATGTGTCCGGTGGCGGTGCAGTAGATCTTGCGTCCGTGCCGGGCGGTCACCCGCGCCGTGAGGTGCAGCACGGAGTCAACGGGGACGGGCCGCAGGAAGTCGGTCTCCAGGCGCCCGGTGACCGAGATGGTGTGCATCAGCCAGTTCAGGGAGCCCAGGATCTCGTCCATGGCGGTGGACAGCAGTCCGCCGTGGGCGAGGCCGGGGGCGCCCTGGTGCTCGGGGCGGACGGTGAACTCGGCGGTGACGCTGACCCCCTCGCCCGCCCGGGCGTCGATGTGCAGTCCGTGGGGCTGCTCGGCGCCGCAGCCGAAGCACTGCGCGTAGTGGGCTCCCAGCGGCTCTCCGGGGGCGGGGG
>NZ_JAKMAY010000524.1:0-1938 GCF_022015835.1 Streptomyces sp. ICN903
CGCCCGGCCGCCCGAAGACTCCTCGTCCTCGCCCTCCTCGCCCTCGTGGCGGTCCCTCTCGCCGCCTCCGCATGGGGCAGCGGAAGCTGGCCGGACGCCCTGACCCACGACGTCCGCTCACCACTGGACGCACTCGACGCCTGGCTGGTCGACAACCGCGAGTCGCACTGGCTGTTCCTGTACTTCCTGCTGCACATCAGCAACAACGCGGTCCTGGCCGTCGACGGCGTCCTCGCCCTCCTCCAGGGGCTCGGCTGGACGGGCGTGACGGCCGCCGCCACCGCCCTCGCCTGGTTCGCCGGCGGCGCGGACCTCGGCCGCCGCGCCCTGCGCACCGCCGCGACCGCCCTGGGCACCTTCGCCGTGATCGGCCTGCTGGACCTGTGGGCGCCCGCCATGGAGACCCTGGCGCTGATGGCCGTCGCCGTCGCCGCCGCCGCGCTGATCGGCGCGGCGCTCGGCCTGGCCGCCGGACTCTCCGACCGCTGCGAGCGGCTGCTGCGCCCGGTATTCGACACCATGCAGGTGATGCCGGCGTTCGCCTACCTGCTGCCGTTCGTGCTCCTCTTCGGCATCGGCACGCCCTCGGCGCTGATCGCCACCGTCATCTACGCGGCGCCCCCCATGGCCCGCCTCACCTCGCTCGGCCTGCGCGGCGCCGACCCGGCCGCGCTGGAGGCCTCCGCCTCGCTGGGCGCGAACGCCTGGCAGCGGCTGGTCACGGCCCGGCTGCCGCTGGCCCGCCGCCAGATGCTGCTCGGCCTGAACCAGACCATCATGATGTGCCTGTCGATGGTCGTCCTCGCCTCGGTCATCGGCGCGGGCGGCCTGGGCGACGAGGTCTTCACCGCCCTGTCGCGGGTGGACGTCGGACAGGCGCTCGGCCCCGGCATCGCCATCGTGCTCATCGCGATCTGGCTGGACCGCACCACCGCCGCCGCGGGCGCACGCCTGGACGACGCCTCCGTCCCCGCGAGCCGCGGGCGCGCCTGGACGGTACGGGCAGCCGCCGCGGCCCTCGTCGCCGCCGCCTCAGTGGCCGGATCGGCCGCCCTGGGCCGGCAGTGGCCCGAGCAGTGGACCGTGAGCATCTCCGCCCCGGTCAACACCGCCGTCGACTGGATCACCGACAACCTCGGCTCCGGCATCCCCCTGATCGGCGGCACCGCCACCTGGTCGGAGAACTTCGCCCGCTGGGTGCTCAACCCGCTGCGCGACGGACTCCAGGGCGCCCCCTGGTGGCTGCTGCTCCTGGCCGCCGCCGCCCTCGCCCTGCTGACCGGCACCTGGCGCACCGCCGTGACCGCCGTGGCCGCGCTGGCGGCGATCGGCGCGATGGGCCTGTGGTCCACCTCGCTCAACACCCTCTCCCAGGTGCTCGCCGCACTGGTGGTCACCCTGCTGCCGGGCGTCGCGATCGGCGTCCTGGCCGCCCGGGTGCCCTGGGTGGACCGGGCCATCCGGCCGGTGCTCGACGTGATGCAGACGATGCCGCAGTTCATCTACCTCATCCCGGTGGTGGCGCTGTTCAACGTCGGCCGCACCGCCGCGATCATCGCCGCCGTTGTCTACGCGCTGCCCGCGGTCATCCGCATCACCGCCCAGGGCGTCCGGGAGACCGACCCCGGCGCGCTGGAGGCCGCCCGCTCCATGGGCGCATCCACCGGCCAGCAACTGCGCCACGTCCAGCTCCCGCTGGCCCGGCCCGCCCTGCTGCTGGCCGTCAACCAGGGAGTCGTCCTCGTCCTGGCCATCGTCGTCATCGGCGGCCTGGTGGGCGGCGGCGCGCTCGGCTACGACGTCGTCTACGCCCTGCAGAAGAGCGAACTGGGCATCGGCCTGACCGCCGGCGCGGCGATCGTCTGCCTCGGCGTGCTCCTGGACCGCGTCACCCAGCCCGCCGCCCCCCGCGACCGGCGCTGACCCGAGGTCCCCGGA
>NZ_JAKMAY010000525.1:0-1912 GCF_022015835.1 Streptomyces sp. ICN903
ACCTCCCGCCCGTCCGCTCCCGGAACCCCCGGCACCGTGCAGTCCGGCTCGCCGGAGGTGTCGGTACGGGTGAGCCCGGCCAAGGTCCGCCCCGGCACCGAGATCGAACTGTGGGCCGTCGCCTGCGAGGGCACCGTCGCCACCGCCCGCTCCGAGGCGTTCGTCGCCGACGCGCTGCTGGCCCCCGGGGCCGACCGCGGCGGGCTGCGCGGCGAGGCGGTCATCCGCTCGGACGCCGAGCCCAGGGAGTACCGGATCACGGTGGAGTGCATGGGCGTGAAGGTCACCGGCCGGGTGACCGTGCAGCACTCCGGGTCCGGCCCGGCCTCCGGGGGCCCCTCCCACCACGCCACCGACCCGGCCGTGAGCCCGGTCGCCCCCGTGCCGGCCGGCGGCGGCGGCACCGCGAAGGCGGCCGGCGACGAGGGCGGGGAAGCCGGACCGAGCGCCCTCCACACCGCCCTGGGCGCCGGGCTGGCGGGCACCGCCACCCTGGTCGTCCTCTGGCGGGCCGCGGCGCTGCGCCGCCGGTCCCGCTCCGAATCCGACCGCTGAGCCGGCCGGCGGCGACGGCCGTGTACGACGACGTCCCGGGCGGGGAGCCGCGCACGGGCTGTGCCTCGCGGCTGGCGGTGGGAGCGGTGTGGGCGGTGCTGCTGCTCGGGCTGTGGCTGTGGGGGAGGGAGCTGACCGACCCCGCCGCCCGGCCGCCGGAGCAGGCGCGGGCGGGAGCCCCGGCGTCCGGCCGGGCGCCGGGGTTCGGCGCCGGCCACGCTCCGCTGCCCGGCGCCGAACCCCGGCGCATCGACATCGACAGCATCGGCGTCCACGCGCGGATCATCGAGCGGGGGCTCGACCGCGAGGGCGCCGTGGAGCCCCCGCCGATGGACTCCGCCGACGCCGTCGGCTGGTTCGCCGACGGCCCGGCGCCCGGATCGGAGGGGGTGGCGCTGCTGGTGGGCCATCTGGACACCGACAGCGGAGGGGCGGTCTTCCAGCGCCTGCCCTCGGTACGCCCCGGGGACCGGGTACACGTCGCGCGCGACGACGGCAGGACCGCGGAGTTCACCGTCGAGGACGTCGCGATCGCCGAGCGGGCCGACTTCGACCCGCACGAGGTCTACGGCGCCCGCCGCCCCGGACGCGCCGAGCTCCGGCTGATCACCTGCACCGGCGCCTTCGACCGGGCCAGCGGCTCCTACACGGCCAATCTGGTGGTCTCGGCGTATCTGACCGGTGTCCGCTCCGGGAGCGGGGCGGACACCGGCCGCAGCGGCGGCGAGGCCGGTGCGCGGTGAGCGGTCCGGTGCGGGGGGAGCCGTGTGCGCAACCGCCGCCCGGCCCGGTCGTTGTCGTCACCGGGGTGAACCTCCGGCCGGAACCGGTTGCGCTCCCCGCCCGCCCGGGATTGAAGACAGGGGGGACGCGGTACTCGGACGCCGAGATCCCCCCAGGACACGGAAGGCTGCCGCTGCGCCATGTACGACACAGCTGAACCGGAAGCCGACGCCCCACCCGCCGCGACGCGGGCCCTCGACGAGCTGCCGGCCTCACCGCCCCCGCTGCTGCGCCTCGCCGGGGACGGCGACGACGACGAGTGCGAGCCGCACATCTGCCGGGGCATCGACTGAGGAGCGGGCGCGGGGGAACGCGCCGGGAGACACGTCCGGGCCCCACCGCGGAGGGCGGTGGGGCCCGGATCGAAGAGGTACGCCGCCAGGGACTCGAACCCCGGACCCGCTGATTAAGAGTCAGCTGCTCTAACCAACTGAGCTAGCGGCGCCCGCAGGGGCGGCGATCCGCACGGTATGTGCCGATCGGTGCCGAACTGCGGGAACCAGCATACCCGACGCCGCGCGGTGCTCCGTCCGGGCCCGCCGCGCCGGGGCCCGGGGGTCCGCGGGGGCCACGG
>NZ_JAKMAY010000526.1:0-1902 GCF_022015835.1 Streptomyces sp. ICN903
CCACTCCCGCCACCTCCACCGCTTTCCCCGTTTTCCCCGCGGACGCCGCGCCGTCCGCCGCGCCCCCCGGGCTGTCCGTGGCGCCGAAGACCGGCGCCGACGGGCGGCGCACCTGGGTCTTCCGCGACTCCCACGGCCGCGAGACCACCCTGCGCGGCTTCAACGTCTCCGGCAGTACCAAGCTCTACGAGAACGGCCTGCTGCCGTTCCGCAGCACCGCGGACGCCGCCCGTTCGGCACAGGCGATGCGCGACCTGACCGGCGCCAACGCCGTCCGCTTCCTCATCACCTGGGAGGGCGTGCAGCCCGAACCGGACCGCATCGACACCGGCTACCTCGACCGGGCCGCCGCGCAGATCCGCCAGTTCACCGACCGCGGCTTCCACGTCCTGCTCGACTACCACCAGGACCTGTACTCCTCGCACCTGTTCCACCAGGGCAGTTGGTACACCGGCGACGGCGCGCCGAAGTGGGTCGTGGACGGCGGCGGCTACCCCCGGGAGTCCTGCGGCGCGTGCCTGATGTGGGGGCAGAACATGCTCACCAACAAGGCGGTGCGGCAGGCCGCCTACGACTTCTGGCACAACCGCACGATCACCACCGGGGCGGGCGAGGTAGCAGTCCAGGACGCCTACCTGGACCAGGCGAAGGCCGCCATGGTCCATCTGCGCCGCGTCCTGCCGGCGTCCTCCTTCCGCGCGATCGCCGGCTTCGACGCCTTCAACGAGCCCTACGACGGCGGGCTGGACGGGGCCACCGGCGCACGCTGGGAGAGGGACTACCTGCTCCCCTTCTACCAGCGCTTCCGGGCCGCGATGGACGAGGCGGGCTGGCGGGACAAACCGGTGTTCGCCGAGCCGCTGGTGTTCTGGAACACCGGCTTCCTGGAGCAGGGCGGCTTCACCGAGACCGGCCCCCTCGGCCCCCGGTACGTCTTCAACAGCCACTACTACGACGGCGCCCGTATGACGGTCGACCTCACCCCGGCCGGCGACGGGACCTACGCCGCCGCGACCGGCCGCATCCGCGACCGCGCCGCCGAACTGGCCACGGCCCCCTTCGTGTCGGAGTTCGGCCACCGGATGACGGGCTGGGGCAGCGACCGCGGCCCGTGGATGACGCGGGCGATGTACCAGGGCATGGACCACGGCACCAGGGGCGCCCGCTGGTGGGAGGACCCGGCCGCCTCGGGGGAGGTGCTGTCGGGCACCCACTGGCACTGGGACGTCTACAGCGGGCGGCACCGCGAGGCGATGAACGGCAACCCGGACAGGATCCTCACCGAGGGCGACGCCTGGAACGACGAGGACCACTCCGTCGTCGCCTCCGGCGACGACGGCACCGTGCGGCTCCGTCTCGACCGCCGCGCCCTGGACCGGCTCTATCCGGCCGCCGTCTCCGGCGACACCCTCGCCTTCGCCTACGAGGACATGGCCCGCTCCGGCTACAGCCGGGACGGCGGGGAGGCCGGCGGCCGGGAGGAGACCTGGCTGCCCCCGCCCTCGAAGATGTCGCACGTCGCCGGGCTGCTTGAGGGCGGTCGGCAGTACGGGGTGCTGGTCTGGCGGGGCTCGCCGGACGCGGCCGGGGCGCCGACCGCCCTCCACCTGCCCGCCTCGTTCCGGCCCGCGGACACCGTGGTCGTCGGCGATGTGGCGTCGGTGCGCGGCCTGCCGGACTCCGGCTCCGGACCGGTCTCCGTGGACCGGGAGGAGGGCTCGGCCACGGCCAACCGCCTGCTGATCGAGGCCACCGGCGGCGACGGGGTGCACGTCGCCCTCGTCGTCGGATCCGGCGCGGACGAGGTCTCGCAGGCCGAGCTGTCGGCCGCCGCCCGGGAGCTCACCGACTGGAAGGAATCCGCCTTCGGCTGACCCCGGCCCCGGCCCCGGTCTCCCGGAC
>NZ_JAKMAY010000527.1:0-1899 GCF_022015835.1 Streptomyces sp. ICN903
CGGGGCTGTACGACTTCGGCCTCACCCGCACCCAGCACGAGCAGTGGATCTGGAGCGGCGACCCGGACGGGCCCCGCTGGCAGCCACTGGAGACCGCAGCGGTGCACTGACCTCCGCGATCGGCCCGGCCGTGGTGTGGAGGCCGCGCGGCCCGCGCTGCGCAGTTCGCCTGCTCCACGGGGTCGATCTGCTACAGCCCCCGGCAGGCCGGCGGCTTCGCCCGCAGCCGCCGGAGGGCGTGCGGGCGCTCCGGGTGAGAGCTGGGGAGGTGCCTTGGGCTTGGGCTCCGGCGACCGGCGACCAACGGCCGGGCTTGGGCCGGGTCAGCCGATGTCCGTGGCGGGTGAGGGAGACATCGGTGATCCCGGTCTCAGGGTTGTCGCTTGGTGTGACTCCGCAAGGCCTGTTGCAGGTCCGCCAGTGCTTGCTCGCTGGTCTTGTCACCCCTGAGCGCGGCGTGCACCTCTTTTTGGATGGCGGAGGTCACCTTGCCGTACTCCGCCACGTGCGGCCGGGGCATCGCGTAGATGATCGACTCCCTCAGCACGGGTAGGTAGGGGTGGCTGGTGAAGGCGGATGGCTCGTCGTACAGGGTTTCGTAGACCGGGGCGTTGGATCCGATTTTCAGGTTTTTACGGGCGTTGTCCTCGTTGGTGATGAACTTGATGAAGTCGATCGCCGTGGCTTGGTTCTTCGCGTAGGACGACAGGGCCAGGTTGCGTCCGCCGAGACTGGAGGAGCCTGTCCTCGTCAGGCCGGGGAGGGTGGTGACGTCGAACTTTCCCGCGACTTTGCTGGAGCCGTCGGTGGCGTTGGCGGCGGCGTACAGGTACGGCCACTGGCGGATGAAGACCAGCTTTCCCTGCTGGAAGGCCTGCCTGCCGTCCTCCTCGGTGTAGGTGAGGGCACCCTCGGGCACCAGGCCGTCCCGGAAGAGACCGACCAGGAAGTCCAGTCCTTCCCGGGCCTCGGGGGTGTCGACGTGCGGCTGTCCCTGGTGGTCGACGACGATGCCGCCGGCTGATGCCACGGCCTCGGAGAAGTTCACCGTCAGGCCCTCGTACTGATCGAACTGTCCGGCGTAGCAAGACATTCCCTTCGCCTGGGGCAGGGCCAGGACCGCGTCGCAGATATTCCGCATATCGGCCCAGGTGGTGGGGGGCTCGCTGATGCCGGCGGCTTGGAGCAGGTCGGTGCGGTAGAAGAGGATGCCCCCGTCGGAGATCAGCGGCACACCGTACAGACCGTCCTTGTGCCGGGCGGTCTCCACCACCGGCTCCAGCATCTCCTCCAGGGGGAACTCCTCGGCGGGCAGCCTTTCGATCCACTGGTTGGCGGCGAATTCCGCAGTCCACACCACGTCCAGGGACAGCACTGTGTAGGCGTCGGATTTCGTCTTCGCGTTCTGGATCATCAGGCGGCGCTGCTCGTCGACGGCTTCGGGCAGCTCGATGAAGGTGACCGGCTCGTCGGGGTGTTCCTTGTTCCACCGGTCGAGCTGCTTTTGCACTACGCCGGTGGTGTCCTCTCCCGTGACGTAGGTGATGGGGCCGCGGCCCTGGAACCCGGCGCTGCTACCGCCAGGTGTCTCTTCGTCGGTGCCGGGCAGACCGCAGGCCGCGGTGGCGAGCAGGGCGAGTGTGAGGAGCGGGGTGCATGCGGCTGCTGTCTTCCTGGTTTTCACGGCTGTCTCCTGCTGAAGGTGCGCAGTGGTCGGAGAGCGTTCGGCCTTGACCAGAGGGGGTGGAGTGCTTCGGGGTGGCGGGGCTGCTGGGTCGGCCGGTGAGGCTGTGTCGGCAGCGCTCCTCGGCTCGTCCGCCAGGGCAGTCCAGTTCTGGTCGGCGCGGCGGGCCGGCGAGTCGTACCGGTCGCGGTCGGTACGGCGGGGGGCTCCGGTAC
>NZ_JAKMAY010000528.1:0-1880 GCF_022015835.1 Streptomyces sp. ICN903
GGGTCCACCACCGGGGTGGGGGTGGACAGCTCGCGTACGGCGGCCGTGCGCAGGTCGGCGGTGAACAGCCGCCCGGACAGGGCGAAGGCCGCGGTCTCCACCGCGGAGTCGGTCGCGTAGCCGACCACCCCGGCCGACCCCTCGCGGCTCCGCTCGCGCCGGGCGCGCTCCTCGGGCGACAGCTCCTCGTCCGCACCGCCGAGCAGCTCCGCCGGATCGGCCACCGCGCGCTCCCGGCCCCCGTCCGGGCCGGGCCCGCCGGGGCCGCCGAGTTCCCGCACCCACAGCAGGTTCGCCCGGTCGGTGCCGCCGCGGGAACGGAGGAAGACGATCCGGGAGCCGTCCGGGGCCACGGTGAAGGCGCGCGGCGCCCCCAGGGTGAAGCGCTGGGTTCTGGCGTACTGGCGTGGAAACGACATGACCATGGGGCGAGCGTACGGCGTCGCGCGGCCATGCTCCCGCGGTGCGCCCGCCACCGGTCCCAGGGCACCCTCCACGCGTCTTCCGGGGTCCCTCCCGGAGCCCCGGAAGGGCCTGCGGCCGGTCGGGGGAAGGGGACGTGTCCAAGGTCACACAGGTGTGCGCCCCTCTTCTGCACCCGTGCACCGATCCGTGCCGACTCACGGAAAGTTATGATCCGTTGCGCATGGTTCGCGGCGGGGTATGTAGCTTCAGAACTGCCCTGTCGTACAAGCATCCTGATTCCGTGTCGACCGCGCGCTCTTGGAGGTGAACCGCCGTGGCACTCTCGATTTCGGCGGTGGTGCTGCTGGCGATCATCGTCTTCCTGCTGATCAAGAAATCAGGGCTGAAGACCGGACACGCACTGGTCTGCATGCTCCTGGGCTTCTACATGGCCAGCTCGTCGATCGCTCCCACCATCAGCGAACTGACATCGAACGTCGCCGGCATGATCGGCAGCATCAAGTTCTGACACCGGCGGCGTAGGCTCGCCCTCATGACCGAGCTTCCCGCGCGCCGCCTGATGCTGGTCCACGCGCACCCCGACGACGAGTCGATCACCAACGGCGTCACCATGGCCCGATACGCCGCCGAGGGTGCGCTGGTCACCCTGGTGACCTGCACGCTGGGGGAGGAGGGCGAGGTCATCCCGCCGGCCCTGGCGCACCTCGCGGCCGACCGCGAGGACGGACTGGGGCCGCACCGGATCGGCGAACTGCGGCATGCCATGCGGGAGCTGGGCGTGGCCGACCACCGCTTCCTGGGCGGCCCCGGCCGCTACCGGGACTCGGGGATGTTCGGCACCCCGGCCAACGAGCGCCCCGACTGCTTCTGGCGGGCGGACGTCGACGAGGCCGCATCCCACCTCGTCGAGGAGATCCGCCAGGTGCGCCCCCAGGTGCTGATCACCTACGACCCGAACGGCGGATACGGTCACCCCGACCACATCCAGACCCACCGGGTCGCGATGCGCGCGGTGGAACTGGCGGCCGACCCCGCGTACCGCACGGAGCGGGACGGGGAGCCGCACCGGGTCGGGCGCGTCTACTGGAACTGCGCGGCGCGCTCGGCGGTCGAGGAGGGCTTCGCCCGTCTGCGCGCCTCGGGCGGCGCTCCCTTCCCGGAACTCGCCTCGGCCGGGGACGTCCCCGGTGTGGTGGAGGACACGCAGGTGGACGCCGTCGTCGAGGGCGGTGAGGCAGAGGCCGCCGCCAAGGCCGCGGCGATGCGCGCCCACGCCACCCAGATCGTGGTGGCCGACTCCCCGTCCGGGCCGCCGCAGTCCTTCGCCCTGTCCAACCGGCTCGGTCAGCCGCTGCTGCACACCGAGCACTTCCGGCTGGCCGACGGCACGGAGGCCCCCGGCAGGCCGCTGCGCGACCTCTTCGAGGGGCTGGTGGGGACGGCCGGGGGCGCGG
>NZ_JAKMAY010000529.1:0-1866 GCF_022015835.1 Streptomyces sp. ICN903
GGGCCTTCGGCCCCGCCTTCCCCGTCGCTCCCGCCGGACCGGCCGCCGCGCCGCTCCTCCTCCGGAGGGCTCGCGGGCTCCTCCCCGTAGGCGGCCACGATCTGGGCCCAGGCCGCCTCCTCGTCCAGGGGCTCCGGGCCCTCGCCGCGGCCCTGCTCACGCTCCGTCACGTGCCGTCTTCCTCGCTGTGAGGCGGGTGATGAATCCGTAGGAGTCCGCGAAGATCCGCTCCGCGTCGTGGTCCAGTGTGGCCACGTGCAGGCTCCGCTCCAGCACCGTCTCGGTGACGTCGCGCGAGGAGACCCGCTCCAGGATCAGCGCCGAGTCCGAGGGGGAGACGACGTGGTCCACGCGGCTGTGCAGGAGCAGCAGCGGCCGGGTGACCCGGGGCAGCTCCCCGCGCACCGTCCGCAGCAGGTCGTACAGGGAGTGGGCGGCGTGCAGCGGCACCCGGTCGTAGCCGACCTCCACCGCGCCCTCCTTGGCGATGTCGCCGGTGACGCCCCGGGTGGAGGGGATCAGATGGCGCAGGACGGGCAGCGCGTACCCCTGGATCCGCGGGAGGGTGGCCGCCGGGTTGACCGCCACGACCCCGCTGACCGCGTCGCCGTGCAGGGCGGCCAGCCGCAGCGCGAGCGCCCCGCCCATCGACAGGCCGCAGACGAAGACCTGCTCGCAGCGCTCGCGCAGCCTGCGCAGTTCGAGTTCGACGGTCGCGTACCAGTCCTGCCAGCCGGTGACCGCCAGGTCCTGCCAGCGCGTGCCGTGGCCGGGCAGCAGCGGCAGCGAGACGGTCAGGCCCCTGTCGGCCAGGTGGCGGGCCCAGGGGCGCATCGACTGCGGGCAGCCGGTGAAACCGTGGCACAGCAGGACGCCGACATCGCCGCCGTCGTGGCGCAGCGGTTCGGCACCGGGGAGCAGGGGCACCGTGGATCTCCGTTCGGTGGTCGACTCGGTGGGGCGCCCGGCACGGGCGGGCGGGGTGCTGCCACCCTACGCGTGCGCGCGGTGACCGGGTAGGCCGGACGGCCCGCGCGGGAACGGAACGAGGGAGGGGGAGCGGTCCCGGCGGGATATGGTCTTACCGGCAGACACAGGAGGTTCCTCGGTTGTTGTACGGCGTCATGAAGCTCTCCCTCGGGAACGGGCTCAGGCTCGCGTTCCGTCCCTGGGTGGAGGGTCTGGAGAACATCCCGGCCGAGGGGCCGGCCATCCTCGCGAGCAACCACCTGTCGTTCTCCGACTCCTTCTTCCTGCCCGCCGTCCTGGACCGCAAGGTCACCTTCATCGCCAAGGCGGAGTACTTCACCACCCCGGGCGTCAAGGGCCGGCTGACGGCGGCGTTCTTCAAGGGCATCGGCCAGCTCCCGGTGGACCGCTCGGGCGGACGGGGCGCCGGCGAGGCCGCGATCCGCAGCGGCATCCAGGTGCTGGAGCGCGGCGAGCTGTTCGGCATCTACCCCGAGGGCACCCGCTCCCCGGACGGCCGCCTCTACCGCGGCAAGCCGGGCGGACTGGCCCGGGTGGCGCTGGCCACCGGCGCGCCCGTCATCCCCATCGCGATGATCGACACCGAGAAGATCCAGCCGCCGGGCAAGGTCGTCCCGAAGCTGATGCGGCCCGGCATCCGGATCGGCGAACCCCTGGACTTCAGCCGCTACCAGGGCATGGACGGCGACCGCTTCGTCCTGCGGTCGATCACCGACGAGGTCATGTACGAGATCATGAAGCTGTCCGGCCAGGAGTACGTCGACATGTACGCCACGGCCGCCAAGCGGCAGATCGCCGAGCGGGAGAAGGCGGAGAAGGCCGAGCGCGCCGCGCGGCACAGGGCCGGGAAGACGCCCGGGGGCGGCGGGGCCCGGG
>NZ_JAKMAY010000053.1:0-24778 GCF_022015835.1 Streptomyces sp. ICN903
GGCCGCCCCCCTGGCCCTCCTGGACGGGAGCCGCGACCACGTCGTCGCGCTCTTCCGCGCCGTCGTCGGCCTCCTCTTCGCCTGCCACGGCACGGCCACCCTCTTCGACGTGCTCGGCGGCCCGCACGGTGGCCGCGTACCGGACGTCGGCCAGTGGCCCGCCTGGTGGGCGGCGGTCATCCAACTCGCCGGCGGCCTCCTGGTGGCGCTGGGCCTGTGCACCCGGACCGCGGCGGTGATCTGCTCCGGCTCGATGGCCTACGCGTACTTCGTCGTGCACCAGCCCAACGGCCTGTTCCCCATCGAGAACGGCGGCGAGCCCTCCGCGCTGTTCTGCTGGGCCTTCCTGCTCATAGCCGCCCTTGGTCCCGGCCGCTGGTCGCTGGACGCCCTCCGCGCGGGACCGCGCCAGGCCCTGACACCCTGACACGGGGCCGGGCCGCACGGCGGCGCGTCCCGGCGCGTCCCGGAGATTTCCCGCCCCGAGGGAATCGCCGCAGGTCAGAGCATGGGAAATCCCGAGTCGTCCCGTTGTGCCGCCGGGGTGTGGCCCGTCGGTGCGGGGCAGGGCAGTCTCGGCACCGCAAGCCGGGTGAGCCGACGCTCCTCCGCCGCCTCCGCCGTGCGGGACATGGAACCGCACGGCATCGCCGCTCTGCCGGCGGAAGGTGCGCGGAGGTCCGCCGACCGGCTGGAAACCGAAGCCCCGGCTGGAAAAGGACGAAGATGAGGATCAGAAAGCAGTTCATGGGCGCGGCCGGCGTCCTCGCCATGACCGCCGGGCTTCTGGGCGTCTCGGCGGCAGCGGCTCCCAGCGCGAACGCGGCGGGAGCCTGCACCACCTCCAACACCTTCAAGAACGCGATGGGGTACACGCTGTACGTGCCCACCGGCTATCCGGGCGGGATCGGCACCAGCTGCGTCCTGAGCCGCGGGTCCAGCGGCAGCGCCGTAAGGGCGCTGCAGTGGACACTGAAGAAGTGCTACGACAGCACGATCGTCGTCGACGGTGTCTTCGGCGCCCACACCGAGTCGGTGCTGAAGCGCGCCCAGTCCTACTACGGGGCGGCCCCCGACGGCGTCTACGGCCCCGAGACCTACCGGAAGATCCTCTTCTGGTTCTACAAGTGGGAGAACGGTACGCAGCGGAACGCCTGCTGGAAGTCCAGCACCGGCTTCTGAGCCGGCCACGGCCCTCCGCGCGACGGGTGTGAAACCCGGAGACCGCCGCGGCGTGGGATCCCGGCCGGGATCCCACGCCGCCCCCGCGCTGCCGGGACGGACCGCCCCGTGTCCGGTACCCCGTCCGTCATCGGGCACGATGGACGGATGACGAAGCGTGCGCGTGTCCGTGCCCCCGAGCTGATCGGCAAGGGTGGCTGGCTCAATACCGGCGGCAAGGAGCTGACCCTCGCCGACCTGCGGGGACGCATCACCGTCCTCGACTTCTGGACCTTCTGCTGCGTGAACTGTCTGCACGTCATCGACGAGCTGCGCGAGCTGGAGGAGCGCCACGGCGACACCGTGGTGGTCGTCGGCGTCCACTCGCCCAAGTTCGTCCACGAGGCAGAGCACCGGGCCGTCGTCGACGCCGTCGAGCGCTACGGGGTGCACCACCCCGTCCTGGACGACCCCGAGCTGGCGACCTGGAAGCAGTACGCGGTGCGCGCCTGGCCCACCCTCGTCGTCATCGACCCCGAGGGGTACGTCGTCGCCCAGCACGCGGGCGAGGGCCACGTCCACGCCATCGAGAAGCTGGTGACGGAGCTGGAGGCCGAGCACGGGGCCAAGGGCACCCTGCGGCGCGGCGACGGCCCCTACGTACCGCCGGAGCCGGAGCCGACCGACCTGCGCTTCCCCGGCAAGGCGCTTCTCCTGCCCTCGGGCAACCTGCTGGTCACCGACACCACCCGGCACCAGCTGGTGGAGCTGGAGCCGGACGGCGAGACGGTGGTGCGGCGCATCGGCGAGGGGACGCGCGGGCTGGCCGACGGTCCGGGGGAGAAGGCCCGCTTCAGCGAACCGCAGGGCCTGGCGCTGCTCCCGGACGGCAGGGTGGCCGTAGCCGACACCGTCAACCACGCGCTGCGGGCCTGGGATCCGTCCGGCGGCGAGGTCACCACGCTCGCGGGCACGGGCCGCCAGTGGTGGCAGGGCTCGCCGACGGCCGGGCCCGCGCGCGAGGTGGACCTGTCCTCGCCGTGGGACGTGGCCTGGTGGGAGGGCCGGCTGTGGATCGCGATGGCGGGCGTCCACCAGCTCTGGGCGTACGACCCGGAGGCGGGGACGGTCTCGGTCGCGGCGGGCACCACCAACGAGGGCCTGGTGGACGGCCCGGCCGACCAGGCGTGGTTCGCGCAGCCCTCCGGGCTCGCGGCGGCCGGGGACCGGCTGTGGATCGCCGACTCCGAGACCTCGGCGCTGCGCTGGGTCGAGTGTGCCGCGGACGGTGAGGGCGGCGGTGACGGCGGCGGGTTCGTGCTGCGCACGGCGGTCGGCACCGGCCTGTTCGACTTCGGCCACCGCGACGGGGCGGCCGGCCAGGCCCTGCTCCAGCACCCGCTGGGTGTCACCGCGCTGCCCGACGGATCGGTGGCCGTCTGCGACACCTACAACCACGCCCTGCGCCGCTACGACCCGGCGAGCGAGGAGGTCACCACGCTCGCCACGGACCTGCGCGAGCCGTCCGACGCCGTCCTGGTGGAGGACGACATCGTGGTCGTGGAGTCCGCCCGCCACCGGCTGACCCGGCTGCGGCTGCCCGAGGAGGCGGTGCGGGTCGAGTCCGTCGCCCACCGCACCCGGCGCGAGGCGACCGAGGTGGCGCCGGGGGCGCTCCGGCTGGACGTGGTCTTCCAGGCTCCGCCCGGCCAGAAGCTGGACACCCGCTACGGCCCCTCCACCCGGCTGCTGGTCGGCTCCACGCCGCCGGAGCTGCTGGCGGACGGCGCGGGTCAGGGCACCGACCTGAGCCGGGAGCTGGTGCTCGCCGACGGCGCGACCGAGGGTGTACTGCACGTCTCGGCGATGGCCGCCTCCTGCGACGACGATCCGGCCAACGAGTACCCGGCCTGCCACGTTCACCAGCAGGACTGGGGCGTGCCCGTACGCGTCACGGCGGGCGGCGTCTCCCGGCTGCCGCTGGTGCTGGCGGGGCTGGACGGCGACGCGTAGCGCCCGGCCCGGCGGAGTTCTCCCGCCGGGCCGGAGCCGGGCTCCCCGGTCACGGAGAGTAAATCCCTGGTGCCGGTGATCTTCCGCCGAATAGGGTGCCCACCGGAGACCTGGCGGCCTTCCGGGCCGCCCTTCGACCAGGACCAGGACCCCGCGCCCGGACGTGCGGTGCCCCGCCGCGCCCGCCGCGCCCGCCGCGCACGGCCGCGCGCACCGCAGGCGCCGCGGAGGCCGGAAAGAGAGCAGCCACATGCAGGCGAGCAACCATGTCCGACCGACGTTCGTGCTGGTGCACGGAGCTTTCGCGAACTCCTTCTCCTTCGCACCGCTCCAGGCCGAACTCGGCCTCCTCGGGCACCGTTCGGTCGCCGTCGACCTCCCGGGCCACGGGTTCGCGGCGACCTACACCCGCGCCTACCAGGCGCCGCAGGACCCCGGAGGGCTCGCCACCGCGCCCGGCTCGATCAAGGGGGTCACGCTCGCCGACAACGCCGCGCACCTGATCGGGGTCCTGGAACGGGCCAGGCGGAACGGCCCGGTGATCCTCGTCTCCCACAGCCGGGGCGGCGTCACGGCCACGGCCGCGGCCAACGCGCGGCCGGACCTGATCGACCGCCTCGTCTACGTCTCGGCCTGGTGCCCGGTCGCCCTCGACGTGGGCGACTACTACGCCGAGCCGGAGATGGCCGGGGTCGACACCGCCTCACTGGCTCCGGCGATGGCCGGGAACCCCGCCGAACTCGGCCTGCTGCGCGTCAACTTACGCACCGCGGACCCGGACGCCCTCGCGGCGCTCAAGGCGGCTCTCCTCGCCGACGGCACCGACGGGGAGTTCCTGGCCTTCATGAGCATCTTCCAGCCCGACGAGAACCTGGACGCCGGCACCTCCGCCGACCGGGCGCGGGCCGCGACCTGGGGGCGGATACCGAGGACCTTCGTACGCCTGGCCGACGACGTGAGCATGCCGCTCGCCATGCAGGACCGGCTGATCCGCGAGGGCGACGAGCTGACGCCGGACAACCCCTACGACGTCCGCACCCTCGGGGGCAGCCATCTGAAGTGGCTGGTGGATCCGGCGCCGGCGGCCCGGGTCCTGGACGAGATCGCCGAACTCACGGTCCGGACCGCCGGCTGAGCGTCAGGCGCGCCACTGGTGGCGGTGGTTCTCCTCGACGACCGGGGCCGCCGGGCTCGGCGGCTGCACACGGCGGCGCTTGAAGATGGCCACGTAGGACGCCAGCCCGATGAAGCCGACCGCCATGAGGATCAGGCCGATCACATCGAGGTTGACCCCGGAGATCTCCCAGTTCACCCCGAAGGTCAGGATCGCGCCCACCGCGATCAGTACGATGGTCAGTGCCATGCCCATGAAGAACCGCCTCCGTCCGGCTGGTTGAGGGCTCGTTCAACCAACCGCGTACCCCTGGGCGGGACTTGCATTCCGGGCACCGCGCGGACCCCTGTGATCCGGCCCGCACGGGCGGCCGTGACGGCCTGTCACGGACCGCCGCGAGCGGGGCGGCCGGTCTTCCCCGTCAGGCCTCCAGAAAGGCCGTCAGGGCGCTCGCCAGCAGGAACGGGTCGTCCGCTCCGCACAGTTCGCGGGCGGAGTGCATCGACAGGATCGCCACGCCGATGTCCACGGTGGCGATTCCGTGCCGCGCGGCGGTGATGGGGCCGATCGTCGTGCCGCAGGGGACGGCGTTGTTGGAGACGAACGACTGCCACGGCACCCCGGCCCGCTCGCAGGCGGCGGCGAAGACGGCGCGGCCGGTGCCGTCGGTGGCGTAGCGCTGGTTGACGTTGACCTTGAGGATCGGGCCGCCGTTCGGCATCGGGTGGTGGCCCGGCTCGTGGCGCTCGGGGTAGTTGGGGTGCACGGCGTGGCCGGTGTCCGAGGACAGGCAGACGGTGCCCGCGTACGCCCGCGCGCGGTCCTCGGGGCCGCCGCCGCGGGCGAGGACGGAGCGCTCCAGCACGTTGCCCAGCAGCGGGCCGTCGGCGCCGGTGTCGGACTGGCTGCCGTTCTCCTCGTGGTCGAAGGCGGCCAGCACCGGGATGTGGGGCAGGTCCCCGGCCTCGGCGGCCGCGATCAGGGCGGCGGTGCCGGCGTGGACGGAGAGCAGGTTGTCCATGCGCGGCCCGGCGAGCAGTTCGCGGTCGCGGCCGAGGTAGGCGGGCGGCTCGACGCTGTGGACCATCAGGTCCCAGCCGGCGATGTCGGCGGCCTCCAGGCCGGCCTCGGCGGCCAGGAAGTCCACCAGATCGCCCTCGCGGGGCTCGCCCAGGCCCCAGATCGGGGTCATGTGGCGCTGGCGGTCCAGCTTCAGGCCGCTGTTGGCCTCCCGGTCGAGGTGGATGGCGAGCTGGGGGACGCGCAGCAGCGGGCGGTCCGCGTTCACCAGGCGGGTGGAGCCGTCGCGCAGGGCCAGCCGTCCGGCCAGGCCCAGGTCGCGGTCGAGCCAGGTGTTGAGCAGGGTGCCGCCGTAGATCTCGACGGCGATCTGCCGCCAGCCGGCCGCGCCGGTGTCCGGCACGGGCTTGACGCGCAGGTTCGGGGAGTCGGTGTGGGCGCCGACGATCCGGAAGGGGGTGGCGGGCGTGGCGCCCTCGGGCACGTACCAGGCGATGATCGCGCCGCCGCGCAGCACGTACCGGCCGCCGCCGCCGCCGTCCCAGGCGTCGGTCTCCTCCAGCCGCCGGAAGCCCGCCTCCTCCAGCCGCTCGGCGGCGTTCGCGACCGCGTGGTACGGGGTGGGCGAGGCGGCGAGGAAGGAGGCCAGGTCGTCGGTGTGGCCACGGTCGAAGCGGCTGGGAGTGCTCATGCGCCCAGCATACGAACGGCGGGGGCCCCGCTCCCCCCTGACCTGGGAACGGGGCCCCCGCCTGCCCGGCGTCCGCCCGTCCTCGGGGGCGGGCGGACGCGGGTGTCCCGCGGAGCCGGGGCCCGGCCGGTTCTCCCTGCCGGGCTCCGCTCGGAGCCTCGCTCAGCGAGCCGGCCGGAGCCGGCTCGGAAGGAGGCTCAGAAGGCGGCCTCGTCCAGCTCCATCACCGACAGGTCGGTGGCCTCGGCGATCTGCCGCTCGACGCCGACGCCCGGCAGGATGTTCGCGGCGAAGAACTTCGCGGCGGCGATCTTGCCCTCGTAGAACGCCCTGTCCTTGGCGGAGGCGCCCGGCAGCTTGTCGGCGGCCACGGCGGCGCCCCTGAGGAGCAGGTAGGCGACGACGACGTCGCCGGAGGCCATCAGCAGGCGGGTGGTGTTCAGGCCGACCTTGTAGATGGACTTGACGTCCTTCTCGGTGGCGGCCAGGTCGGTCAGCATGGTGCCGACGATGGCCTCCAGGTCGCCCGCGGCCCTGGCGAGCTGCTCGCGGGCGCCGGCCAGGTCCTCGCCGCCGGCGGCCTCGGCCAGGAACTTCTTGATCTCCTCGGACAGGGCGGTCATCGCCTGGCCCTGGTCGCGGACGATCTTGCGGAAGAAGTAGTCCTGGCCCTGGATCGCGGTGGTGCCCTCGTAGAGGGTGTCGATCTTGGCGTCCCGGATGTACTGCTCGACCGGGTACTCCTGCAGGTAGCCGGAGCCGCCGAAGGTCTGCAGCGACTGGGCGAGCTGCTCGTAGGACTTCTCCGAGCCGTAGCCCTTGACGATCGGCAGCAGCAGGTCGTTCAGGCGCTTGGCGGCGGAGGCGTCCTCGCCGGCGGCCTCCTTGGCCAGGACCTCGTCCTGGACGGCGGCGGTGTAGAGCACCAGCGAGCGCATGCCCTCGGCGTACGCCTTCTGCGTCATCAGCGAGCGGCGCACGTCGGGGTGGTGGGTGATGGTGACGCGCGGGGCGGTCTTGTCCGTGAACTGGGCCAGGTCGGCGCCCTGGACGCGCTCCTTGGCGTACTCCAGCGCGTTGAGGTAGCCGGTGGACAGGGTGGCGATGGCCTTCGTGCCGACCATCATCCGCGCGAACTCGATGATCTTGAACATCTGGCGGATGCCGTCGTGCTTCTCGCCCATCAGCCAGCCCTTGGCCGGGTGGTTGGCGCCGAAGGTCATCTCGCAGGTGTTGGAGGCCTTCAGGCCCATCTTGTGCTCGACGTTGGTGGCGTAGACGCCGTTGCGCTCGCCGAGCTCGCCGGTCTCCCAGTCGAAGTCGTACTTGGGCACGATGAACAGGGACAGGCCCTTGGTGCCCGGACCGTGGCCCTCGGGGCGGGCGAGGACGAAGTGCACGATGTTCTCGGACATGTCGTGCTCACCGGAGGTGATGAAGCGCTTGACGCCCTCGATGTGCCAGGAGCCGTCGTCCTGCCTGATCGCCTTGGTGCGGCCGGCGCCCACGTCGGAGCCCGCGTCGGGCTCGGTGAGGACCATGGTGGAGCCCCACTGCCTGTCCGCCATGAGCTTGGCTATCTTCTTCTGCTCCTCGGTGCCCTCCTCGTGGAGGACGCCGGCGAAGGCCGGTCCGGACGCGTACATCCACACGGCCGGGTTGGAGCCGAGGATGGTCTCGGCGAAGGCCCACAGCAGGGAGCGCGGAACGGTGGTGCCGCCGATCTCCTCCGGGATGCCCAGCCGCCACCACTCGGCGTCCATGTACGCCTGGTAGCTCTTCTTGAAGGACTCCGGGACCGGAGCGGTGTTGGTCTCGGGGTCGAACACCGGCGGGTTGCGGTCGGCGTCCTCGTAGGAGGCGGCCAGTTCGTTCTCCGACAGGCGGGCGACCTCGGCCAGCACGCTCTTGGCGGTCTCGACGTCCATCTCCGCGAACGGGCCGGTGCCGTACACCGTGTCGCGGCCGAGTACCTCGAAGAGGTTGAACTCGATGTCGCGGAGATTCGACTTGTAGTGCCCCATGGCGACGGCTCCGTAGTGGATAGGGGGAGGAGACTCCTCCCTACGCGTACCAGAAAGTAGCTCTCATCATGCTACCCGCCGGTAATAAGAAGCAACCCGATCCGAGCGACTGTGACGGAACTCCCCGGCGCGCGCCCTGACGCCGGAGAGCCCCCGCGGCGGGGCGGGAGGGGTCCCGAAGTCGTTACGCTTACGCCCATGTACGGCTACGACCAGACCGGAAACGCGGGGCACGCGGGGCAGCACGCCGGTCACGGCGGCCACACCGGCCACCCGGGGCACACCGGCCATCCCGGGCACGGCGCACACGCCGGGCAGCACTACGGGCAGCAGCAGCCGCCGTCCGGCTACGGGCAGCAGCCGCTCTACCCGGAGCCCTCGCCGCCGTCCCTGGCCGAGGCCGTACGGGCCTTCACCACCGGGGTGATGTCCCCCGAGGACTTCCAGGCGATCTTCGCCACGTCGAAGGTGTACTGCCCGCGCGGCGACACCCCCGGCTTCCTGGCGCTGCACAACACCCAGCAGCCGGTGATCCCGATGTTCACCACGCTCAAGGAACTGCGCGCGTACGCGGGCAAGGAGTCGAAGTACTTCGTGATCACCGGTGCGGAGGTGCTCGACCTGCTGCCGTCGGGCTACGGCTTCGTGCTGGACATGGAGGGCGAGCACCGGATCGTCTTCGACGCCAAGGCGGTCGAGGAGATGGTCGACTTCGCGATGCGCCGGATGTACGGCTGACCCGCTGCCGGCCCTGCCCGCCGCCGGCCCCGGCTCCGGCCTCCTGCCGCTCCGCCGGGGAGCGCTGCCGGGGCGCGCGGGGAGCGGAAGGTCACACCGTCCGCTCCGGGCGCCCCTGGCTTTCTGTTGAACGTTGAAATACTCTGGTACCTCCAGGCTTCCCGAGGAGGTCCAGATGCCGGCGATCACCGCCGAGAACCCGCTCGTGCTCCCCCGCGTCACCGCTCCGGCCGACGCCCGCCCGCGCCGCGTCCTGCGCACGACCACGGCTCCATCCGGCTTCGAGGGCGAGGGCTTCCCGGTGCGCCGCGCGTTCGCCGGGATCGACCACAGGTACCTGGACCCGTTCATCATGATGGACCAGATGGGCGAGGTGGACTACGAGGCCGGCGAGCCCAAGGGAACCCCCTGGCACCCGCACCGGGGCTTCGAGACCGTCACCTACATCATCGACGGCACCTTCATCCACCGGGACTCCCACGGCGGCGGCGGCACCATCTCCGACGGCGACACCCAGTGGATGACCGCGGGCTCGGGCCTGCTGCACATCGAGACCCCGCCCGAGGAGCTGGTCGCCTCCGGCGGCCTCTTCCACGGCCTGCAGCTGTGGGTCAACCTGCCGGCCAGGGACAAGATGACCGACCCCCGCTACCAGGACATCCGCGGCGGCAGCGTCAGGCTGCTGGCCTCGGGCGACGGCGGCGCGCTGCTGCGCGTCATCGCGGGGGAGCTGGACGGCCACGAGGGCCCGGGCGTCACGCACACGCCGATCACGATGATCCACGCCTCGGTGAGCCCCGGCGCGGAGATCACGATCCCCTGGCGGCCGGACTTCAACGCCCTCGCGTACGGCCTGGCGGGCCACGGTTTCGCCGGAGGGGAGGGGCGGCCCTTCGGCATGGGCCAGACGGTCGTCTTCGGCGACGGCGGCGCGCTCACCGTCCGCGCCGCCGAGGACCAGGACTCCCGCAGCGAGAACTTCGAGGTGGTCCTGCTCGGCGGCCTGCCGATCCGCGAGCCGATGGCCCACTACGGCCCGTTCGTGATGAACAGCCACGCCGAACTGGTCCAGGCGTTCGAGGACTTCAAGGCGGGACGGCTGGGCTCGGTCCCGGCCGAAGCCCACTGACGCCGCCCGTCACGGTCCGGCGCGACCCGGCACGGTCCGGCGCGACCCGGCGCGGCGCGGCGCGGGTACGCGAGGACCGGGCGGGGCCCGGGCCGGGGCCGCTCACCCCCAGCCCGGCCCCTCCTCGGCCTCGTGGAGCTCGAACCAGATGCTCTTGCCCGCGCCCCTGGGCTCCACCCCCCACGAGCGCGCCAGCATCTCCAGCAGCAGCAGACCGCGCCCGCGGGAGGCCAGCTCGCCGGGGTGGCGCCGGTGGGGCAGCTCGTCGCTGGAGTCCGAGACCTCCACGCGCAGCCGCCGCGAGCCCGGCTCGCCCTCCAGTTCGGCGGAGAGCGCGGCGTCCCACTCGGTGTGGACCAGGGCGTTGGTCAGCAGCTCCGACAGCAGCAGGACGGCGCCCTCCACCTGGTCCTCCACCGCCCAGTCGAACAGCAGCTCGCGCAGCTGGTGGCGGGCGTCGGCGATCCGGACCTGCTCGGCCTGCGACACCGACATCACCAGACGGCGCCTGAGGGGGCGCGGGCGCGCCTCCGGCGCGCCGCCCTCGCGGCTGAGCAGCATCAGCGCGATGTCGTCCTCGCGCCCGCCCGCGCGCGGTTCCATGCCGTGCCCGGTGCCGGTCACATGGCGGGTCGGAGCGCCGTGCATCGCGTGGATCAGCGTGTCGGCGAGGTTCTCCGGGGATCCCCCGTGCTCCCCCAGGACCTTGCGCAGCCGCTCCCAGCCGGCGTCGTAGTCCAGGCCGCCGGCCTCGACGAGCCCGTCGGTGCACATCAGCAGCGTCTCGCCCCGGCCCAGCACCACCCGGGTGATGGGGTAGTCGGCGTCCCCGACGATCCCCAGCGGCGGTCCGGGCGCCACCGAGCAGGTCAGCACCGCGCCGTCGGCCAGGCGGACCACCGGGTCGGGGTGGCCGGCGCGGGCGATGTCGAGCGCGCCGTCCGGATCGGCCTCCACGTACAGGCAGGTGGCGAAGCGGTGGTCGTCGCCGGAGTCCGCGTCCGCCCGCCCGGTGGCGCCGCCGGGCTCGGGCAGGTCGCCGGTCTCCATCCCGGCCAGGAATCGGTCGGCGCGGGCGAGCACCGCGTCGGGCCGGTGACCCTCCGCGGCGTAGGCGCGCAGCGCGATCCGCAGCTGCGTCATGACCCCCGCGGCGCGTACGTCGTGCCCCTGCACGTCGCCGATCACCAGGGCGGTGCGGCCGGACGGCAGCGGGATCACGTCGTACCAGTCGCCCCCCACCTGGAGGCCGCCGCCGACCGGCAGGTAGCGGCTGACCACCGTCATGCCCGGGACGGCGGTGCGGTGGGCGGGCCGCATGGTGCGCTGGAGGCTGTCGGCCAGCTCCCGCTTGGACTCCTGGACGTACACCCGCGACAGGGCCTGTGCCAGCATCCGCGCCACCGACACCAGCAGCCGGCGCTCGTCGGGGGTGAAGGCGACGGGGGTGTCGAAGGCGAGCAGCCAGGCGCCGATCGTGCGGCCGCCCACGATCAACGGCAGATACGCCCAGGCCCGGCGCCCGTAGCCCGCGACCAGGGGCCAGACGGCGGGGAAGCGGCGGTGGTACTCGTCGGGGGAGGCCAGGTAGACGGCCCGGCCGGTGCGGACGGCCACGCTGCCGGGGTAGTCGCTCTCCAGCATCGTCTCGCCGAAGGCCGGCCGCCGGTCAGCGTCCGACCCGTAGTAGCCGATGGGGGTCAGCCTGTCCCCCTTGACGCCGTAGATGACCAGGGAGGAGGGCGTGAGGCCGGGCAGCGACATCTGGGCCACCACCCGCAGCACCTCCTGCGTGGTCTGCGCCTCGGCCAGCGCCTTGCCCACGTCCAGCAGGAACGCCTCACGCGAGTGCCGCCACCGGGCGGCGGCCGGGACCTGGGCGGCCGGGGACTGCACCGAGGGGGTGGAGGCGCCCGGGGGCCGCTCGGCGGTGATCTCCACCGGGTACGCCTCCCGGGGGATCTCCTCGGCGTTCTCACCGGCCTCGGCGGGACGGGCCGGCCAGGGGGCCTCGGTCAGCAGCCCGTACAGCACGAAGGACTGGCCCGGCTCCGGCCCCATCAGGTTCTGCCCGGCCAGGGCCAGCCGGTTGCGCACGATCCGCAGGACGGTGCCGTCCGGAGCCACCACCCGCTGCAGTGCCTCCGCGATCGTGCCCTCGGCGATGGCGAGGGCGGCGACGTTGGCGAGTTCGGCGTAGTCGAGCGCGTGGAAGCGGGAGCGCAGGGCGCCCTCGGTCAGGACGGTCTTCTCGGGGGGCAGGCCCAGCAGCCGGGCGGCGGTGGCGTCCAGCGTGATGACGCCGGCGGTGTTGTCCCAACGCCACAGGCCGACTCCGGTGGCCGCGAGAATGTCCTCGGTGTGCACTTTTCCACCATATGTGGTCATTGGTGGGGGCACCCGGCGGAAGACGGGCCGGGCGGTAGTCTGTGGGGCGTGTGCGCCCCCTCGCCGACGAGCGGCCGGCGGCCCGACACCAACCGACAACCTGACGACTTGGACGAATGATGCATCGGTACCGGTCCCACACCTGCGGCGAGCTCCGTGCCGCGGACATCGACACGGATGTCCGCCTCTCCGGCTGGCTGCACAATCGGCGGAACCTGGGCGGCATCCTCTTCATCGATCTCCGCGACCACCACGGGATCGTCCAGCTCGTCGTCCGTCCCGACACCGCCCCCTACGAGGCGCTGAGCTCGATCTCCAAGGAGTCCGTCGTCCGCGTCGACGGCCGGGTCGTCGCCCGCGGCGAGGAGAACGTCAACCCCGAGCTGCCCACCGGCGAGATCGAGGTCGAGGTCGCCGAGGTCGAGGTGCTGGGCGCCGCCGACCCGCTGCCGTTCACCATCAACACCGAGGACGGCGTCAACGAGGAACGGCGCCTGGAGTACCGCTTCCTCGACCTGCGCAAGGAGCGCATGCACCGCAACATCATGCTGCGCTCGGCGGTCATCTCCACCATCCGGCAGGAGATGACGGCGCTCGGCTTCAACGAGCTGGCCACCCCGATCCTGTCGGCCACCTCCCCCGAGGGCGCGCGCGACTTCCTGGTGCCCTCCCGGCTGCACGCGGGCAGGTTCTACGCGCTGCCGCAGGCCCCCCAGCAGTTCAAGCAGCTGCTGATGATCGCGGGCTTCGACCGCTACTTCCAGATCGCGCCCTGCTTCCGCGACGAGGACGCCCGCGCCGACCGCTCGCCGGGCGAGTTCTACCAGCTCGACGTGGAGATGAGCTTCGTCGAGCAGGAGGACGTCTTCGGTGTCATCGAGAAGGTCATGACCGACCTCTTCGAGAAGTTCGGCAACGGACGCCACGTCACCTCGCCCTTCCCGCGCATCCCCTTCCGCGAGGCGATGCTCAAGTACGGCAGCGACAAGCCGGACCTGCGCGTGGGGCTGGAGCTGACCGACGTCTCCGACGTCTTCGCCGGCTCGGAGTTCAAGGCGTTCGCGGACAAGCACGTGCGCGCCCTGGCCGTGCCCGGCACCGCCGACCAGCCGCGCAAGTTCTTCGACCAGATGGGCGAGTTCGCCGCTCTGCAGGGCGCCAAGGGCCTGGCCTGGGTGCGCGTGGGCGAGGACGGGAAGCTGACGGGCCCGATCGCCAAGTTCCTCACCGAGGAGAACGTCTCCGCCCTGCTGTCCCGCCTGGACGCCGGGCCGGGCACGGCCGTCTTCTTCGGCGCGGGCGAGTTCGACGAGGTCTCGAAGATCATGGGCGCGGTCCGCGTCGAGGCCGGGCGCCGCACCGGCCACTTCGAGGAGGACGTCTTCCGCTTCTGCTGGATCGTCGACTTCCCGATGTTCGAGAAGAACGAGGACACCGGGCAGATCGAGTTCTCCCACAACCCGTTCTCCATGCCGCAGGGCGGCCTGGAGGCGCTGGAGACCAAGGATCCGCTCGACGTCCTGGCCTGGCAGTACGACATCGTCTGCAACGGCGTGGAGCTGTCCTCCGGCGCGATCCGGAACCACGAGCCGGAGATCATGTACAAGGCCTTCGAGATCGCCGGCTACAGCCGCGAGGAGGTCGAGCGCGAGTTCGGCGGCATGCTGCGCGCCTTCCACTTCGGCGCCCCGCCGCACGGCGGCATCGCCCCCGGCATCGACCGCATCGTGATGCTGCTGGCGGACGAGCCCAACATCCGCGAGACCATCGCCTTCCCGCTCAACGGCAACGCCCAGGACCTGCTGATGGGCGCCCCGAGCGAGGTCGACGAGGCCCGGCTGAAGGAGCTGCACCTGTCGGTGCGCAAGCCGCCGCAGGTCAAGCAGGCCGACTGACGGGAACACGGGCCACACGGACGGGCCGGGACCGCATCGCGGTCCCGGCCCGTCCGCGCGTGGCGGGGGAAGCGGCGTCCTACAGGAAGCGGCGGATCGGCGTCACGGCGGCCTCCCGCACCCGCTGCGCCACCGGCCGCCTGCGCCAGCGGGCGCCCACGATGCGCACGCTCCGGGCCAGGTCCGCGTCGTAGTCCCGGTCCAGCCCCGCGGTGAAGTCCTCGTCCAGGACGACGAGCATGACCTCCTCGTCGTGGTCCATCGAGCGCCGGTTGAGGTTGGTGGAGCCCACCAGCGAGGCGATCCCGTCCACCGTCACGATCTTGGCGTGCATCATCGTCGGCTGGAAGTGCCAGATCCGCACCCCGCAGGCCAGCAGCTCCTCGTAGTGGCCCTGCCCGGACAGCTGGGACGCCCGCTGGTCGGTGTGCGGGCCGGGCAGCAGCAGCTCCACCTCCACGCCGCGGCGCGCGGTGGCGCACAGCATCTCGACGAAGTACGGGTCGGGCGCGAAGTACGCCGTGGCCAGCCTTACGCGCTCCCGCGCCGTCTCCAGCACCACCCGCAGCAGCGTCTGCATGTCCTGCCAGCCGAAACTGGCCGAACCGCGCACCACCTGCACCACGGAGTCGCCCTGCGGCTCGTGCTCGACGAAGCGGTCCCGCTCGTCGAACAGCACTTCCGAGCACTCCGCCCAGTTCTGCGCGAACGCGGCGGCGATGCCGTCCACGGCCGGGCCGCGCACCCGCACATGGGTGTCGCGCCACTCGTTCTCGTTCCGGGCGTCGCCGCACCACTCCTCGGCGATCCCCACCCCGCCGGTGAAGGCCGTCCGCTCGTCCACCACCAGCACCTTGCGGTGGCAGCGGTGGTTCTGCTTCAGCGGGGAGAGCCACAGCGGTTTGCGGAACCAGGCCACCTGCACCCCGGCCTCGTCCATCATCTCCAGCAGGTCGCCCTCGATCAGCCGGCTGCCGAAGCCGTCCAGCAGCAGCCGCACCCGTATCCCGGCGCGGGCGCGCTCGGCCATGACCTGGGCGAACTCGCGGGCGATCTCGCCGCGCCAGTACACGAACGTCATCATGTCGACGGTGTGCTCGGCGGCCCGGATGCTCTCCAGCATCGCGGGGAAGATCTCGTCCCCGTTGCGCAGCGCGGTCAGCTCGTTCCCCTCGGTGGCGGCGATCCCGATCAGCCGCTCCAGCCGCCGCCGGAGCCGTCGCTTGCGCTCGTCCGCATCGTCGTTCACGACGCCCATGGCCCCTTCCTTCCGGGCTACCGGACTTCCGCCCGAATCGAAAATCCTCTCGGTCCGCTTATGCCCACCGATCCGGTTCTCAGGGATGCCCGGCACGAGTCGGGGCAGACGGACCGAACACACGGCTTCGGTGGTCAAGACGACACGGAGCGATATGACCGGACATGAAACGACGTGAGGAGTGACCATGGTGGTCGCCGGTGTGATAGCCGCCTGCGTGGTCCTGGCCGCTTTGGCCTTCATGGTGCCGCGCCTGTCCCGCCACCCCGAGCGCGGCACACAGCGCTCCCTGGGGCTGGGAGCCCGGGCGGGCGGCAAGGCTCCCGGCCCCCTGGGGCGCTGGCTGAGCAAGCCGTTCCACAAGAGCTCCCGCGCGGTGGGCCGCAGCGGTTCCGCGGGCCGCCGCGCCCGCGGCCGGCTGCCGTTCTGACTTCTCCTCCTGTCGTGCTCCGGCCCTTCCGGGCGCGTCCGCGCCCGGCGGCCGCCGCAGCCCTCGACGTGGATTCCTCGGAAGGGAGACCGCAGTGAGTTGGTACACCGACGCCGCGCGGGGCGGCGAGCCCGCGCTCCTCGCCGAGGGGGCGAGCCTCCCCGGCGGACTGACCATCGCCCTGGTGTTCCTCGCCATCGCGGCCGCCTGCCTGGCCGCCGCCTACCTGGTCAAGCGCAGCGCGCAGCGGTAGCGCGGGGGACGCCGCCGCCTTACGGGGAGGCGGGGCGTGGGACCACCCGGCGGGCGGTCCCACGCCCCTCGTCACCCGCCTCCGGCAGGAAACGGCGCCTCCCGCTGCCGGGAACGGCCCCTTGCGCGGGCCTTCGCGGGCGCGGAGGCTGCCCGGCATGGGGCGGAGCACGGGCAGGAGGGCGGGGGCGGCCGTCTGCGCGCTGGCGGCCCTGCTGGGGAGCGCGGGCCTGCTCGGCGGAGCGGGAGGAGCCGTTCGGCGGCCGGGCCGTGATCGAGGTCGACCGGCCGGTCGCACTGGTCGACGAGAAGGTGCGCATACGCGTCACCGGGCTGGCGCCGGGACAGGAGATCGCCGTCTCCGCGGAGACCGGCAGCCCGCACGGCGACTGGCGCAGCCGGGCGGTCTTCCGCGCGGACGGCAAGGGCGTGGTCGACCTGGCCCGGGCCGAGCCGCTGCGGGGCACGTACGGCGGGGCCGACGGCATGGGCCTGTTCTGGTCGATGAAGGCGGAGCGCAAGGGCGTCGGGTCCTACCGGACCGAGCCCCCGCACGAGCGGCCCGGGCTCGACGTCCGCCTGACCGTCACCGGCGGAGGCGCCGAGCTCGCCGAACGGACCCTGACCAGGGTCCAGATGGCCGAGGGGGTACGGCACCGGGAGCTGACCGCGGACGAGGACGGGGTGGCCGGCACGCTCTACCTGCCGCCCGAGGGGGCCCCGAAGGCCGCGCCCGCGCTGGTGATCGGCGGCTCCGAGGGCGGGGAGAGCATGCGGGACGTCGCCGCGCTGCTCGCCTCGCGCGGCCATCCCGCGCTCTCCGTCTGCTACTTCGGCTGCGAGGGGCGGCCGAGGGAGCTGGCGCGGATCGGGCTGGAGTACTTCGCCCGGGCCGCCGGACTGCTCGCCCGGCAGCATGCCGCCGACCCCGGCCGCCTGCTCGTCATCGGCGCGTCGCGCGGCAGCGAACCGGCCCAGATGCTCGCGCAGTACCACCCCGGACTCGTCGAGGACGCCGTCGTCTACGCCTCCTCCAACCAGGTGGGCGACGCCGTCTCGGTCGACCACCTCCACGCCTGGACGGTGGACGGCGAGCCCTACACCGAGGAGGACGTCCCCCTCGACCGGGTGCGCGGCAAGGTCCTCGGCATCGTGGGCGACGAGGACGGGGTGTGGTCCTCGGAGTACCGCTCCGAGGCCATCACCGAGGAGGAGGGGAACGAGCTGCTGGTGTACCCCCGCGCCGGGCACTTCGTGGCCGGGCACCCCTACCTGCCGGAGCAGCGCACCACCTACCCGGTGGAGGGTGGTGGAGAGATCGACACCGGCGGCACCCGCGCGGGCAACGCCCGCGCCAAGGCGGACTCCTGGCCGAGGGTGCTGCGCCTGCTGCGGAACTGACGTGACCGTGACACCGGCGCGACCGTTCCGTGCGCACGGGCCGGGCAGACTCCCGGCATGAAGCGACACGGACTGCCCGCCGCACTGGTCTGGCTCTGCACGGCGGCCCTGCTGGCCGCCGGGTGCTCCTCCTCGGGCGGTCGGGAGGGGCATGCGTCCGGTGACTCCGCGCCCCCGTCGCCCGCCTCACCGCCCGCATCCCGGCCCGCCTCGCCGCTTCCCGACCCGACCGGGCGCGATGCGGGCGGGGTCAACCGGGACGACGTCAACGGCGACGGCCACGCGGACGCCGTCGTCAACGGCTGGTACCGGCAGCCGAAGAACAGCGGGAAGTGGCGCAACAACCGCTTCATCGCCCTCGCCTCGCCCGGCGGCCCCGACCCCGCGGAGGCGTTCCGGCTCTCGGAGCGCTTCGTGGCGCCCGACCCCAAGGTCGTGGACGCGCCTTTCTCCCTGGACAGCTCCGTCCAGTTCACCGGCGATCTGGACGACGACGGCAACGCCGACATCGTCGTGCGCGCCCCCAGGACCGACGGGCGCGGGCGGCTCACCGACCACCAGTACGTCGTCTGGGGCGGGCCCAAGGGGCCCGTCGGCACCACCGAGCTGCCGCCCGGCACCCACGAGGCCGCGGCCGTCGGCGACTTCGACGGCGACGGAGCACTCGACCTGCTCACCCTGGCCCCGGCGAGTTCGGAGTACGACCTGAAGCCGCAGCCGGCGAAGGTCCTGCACGGGCCGCTCGACCGCGACGGCGGCACCCCCCGCACCACCACCGAGTCCGACGTCGGCCACGGCGGCTGGGTGCCCGTATCGCACGTGCTCGCCGGCGACTTCGACGGCGACGGCCGCGACGACCTGCTGACGGTGGCCGAGTACGGCGAGGAGGACGTCCGCTTCGAGGAGGAGGGCATCGAGGACGTCGAGGATGCCTACCTCTACCGGGGTACGCCGCGGGGACTGCGGGAGGCCGGCACCGTACCCGGGATCACGGGCCGTCTGACGGGGTACGCCGCGATCCCGCACGCCGTCGGGGACTTCGACGGCGACGGCCGTGACGACGTCCTCGCCCGGCCCTCGGAGCAGGGCGGGCTGATCGTCGTGCCCGGCGACGCGAAGGGCCTGGGGCGGGGGCGGGGCCCGGTCGCGCTGGAGAGGGTCGGGGCGTCCTACGTCCGTGCCCCGGCAGTCGGCGACCTGAACGGCGACGGCCGCGACGACGTCGCTTTCCGCACCCCGGGGAAGGACCGCCGTATCGGCCGGGTGACCGTCCTCCTCGGCGGCCCCGGCGGGCTGGACGACGGCCGCGCCGCCGTGATCGACCGGTACGCCATCGGCCTGGACGGCAGGCCGGCGCACTCCGGCGACCGGGACTTCTTCGGCCTGGACCTCCACATCGCCGACCTGGACACCGACGGCCGAGCCGAGCTCCTCATCGGCACCTTCGGCTTCAACGAGCCGCGCAAGGACGCCGGTTACTGGATCCTGAGCGGGACGGAGTCGGGCCCGTCCACCACCGACCGCCGCTTCGTGCCCACGAAGGACTTCGGCGGCTGACCCGGCTCCCGCCCGCGTTTTTGCGCCTCCGCTTCCACCCCCGGCACGCGACCGGGGCCCGGCAGCGGCGCCCCCCTCGCGGGAGGACCGCTGCCGGGCCCCGGATGCCGCACCGCTCCCCGTCCCCACGGGCCGGTGCGGCCGGGGCCGCCGCGCCTTCCGCTCGCGCGCCGGCGGCCCCGGGTCTCGGCGGGTCCCGGCCCGGCTCAGTCGCGCGCGGCGACCGGCTCGCGCTCGTCCGCCTTCGCGGCGGAACCGTTCAGCTCGCGCTGGAGCTTCTCGCCCTCGACGTCGACGTTGGGCACGACCTTGTCCAGCCAGCGCGGCAGCCACCAGGCGGACTTGCCCAGCAGTGCCAGGACGGCCGGGACGACGGCCATACGGATCACGAAGGCGTCGAAGAGGACGGCGACGGCCAGACCGAAGCCGATCATCTTGATCATCGACTCGGAGGAGCCGATGAACCCGGCGAAGACGCTGATCATGATCAGCGCGGCCGCGGTCACCACGCGCGCCCCCAGCTTGAAGCCGGTGACGACCGACTCGTGCGGGGTCTCGCCGTGGACGTGGGCCTCGCGCATCCGGGTCACGAGGAAGACCTCGTAGTCCATGGCCAGGCCGAAGACCAGGCCGACCATGAGGATCGGCATCAGGCTCATGACCGGGCCGGTCTGCTCCACGCCGAAGACGTCGGCCAGCCAGCCCCACTGGAAGACCGCCACGACCGAGCCGAGCGCGGCGATCACCGAGAGCAGGAAGCCGAGCGCGGCCTTGAGCGGGACCAGGATCGAGCGGAACACCACGATCAGCAGCAGGAACGCCAGGCCGACCACGAGGATCAGGTAGGGCGCCAGGGCGTCGTCCATCTTCTGCGAGACGTCGATGGCCATGGCGGTCTGCCCGGTGACCAGGACGTCGGCGCCGGTGGACTCGGCGATGTCGCCGGCCTCGGCGCGGATGTCGTGGACCAGGTCCTCGGTCGCGGCGCTGCTGGGCGCGGACTTGGGGATGACCGTGATCATCGCGGTGTCGCCGGCCTTGTTGAACGTGGGCGGCATCGCGGCGGCGACCCCGTCCATGCCCTGGAGCTTCTCGGCGGTGGCGCCGGCGGCGGCCTTGGGGTCGTCGCTGTCCTCGGCGTCCACGGTCACGATCAGCGGACCGTTGGTGCCGGGGCCGAAGCCCTCGGCGATCAGGTCGTAGGCGCGGCGCTGGGTGGTGCTGGTGGGCTGGGAGCCGTCGTCGGGCAGGTTGAGCTGGAGGTCCTTGGCGGGGACGGCCAGCAGGCCGAGTCCGACGACGCTGACCAGCAGTACCGCGACCGGGCGGCGCAGCACGAAGCGGGCCCAGCGGGTGCCCGCGCCGTCCTTGGTCTCGACGGCCGCCGGGGCGGCCTCGCCGTCCTTCGAGCCGTCCTCCGTGGCGGCCTTCGCGCGCTGCTTGCGCGGCAGGACCTTCTGCCCGGCGAAGCCGAGCAGGGCGGGTATCAGCGTCAGGGCGACCAGCACGGCCAGGATGACCGAACCACCGGCGGCCAGACCCATCTTGGTCAGGATCGGGATGTTGACCACCGACAGGCCGACCAGGGCGATGACGACGGTCAGACCGGCGAAGACCACCGCCGAGCCGGCCGTTCCCGTGGCGCGGCCGACGGCCTCCAGGGGCTCACGGCCCTCGGCGAGTTCGGCGCGGTAGCGGGAGACGATGAACAGCGCGTAGTCGATGCCGACGGCCAGGCCGATCATCGTCGCCAGGATCGGGGTGGTGGTGTTGAGGTCGAACGGCACGGTCACGGCGGTGATGACCGCGACGGTGACGCCGACGCCGACCAGGGCGGTGATCAGCGGCAGCCCGGCGGCGACCAGGGAGCCGAAGGTGATCAGCAGCACGATCGCGGCGATGGCCACACCGATCACCTCGGCGGCGCCGGTCTGCGGGATCGCCGCCATCGCGTCACCGCCGGTCTCCACCGTCAGACCGGCCTCCCGGCCGTCCTCGGCGGCGGCCTTGAGTTCGTCGCGCGACTCCTCGGTCAGCTCGAAGCCGGAGACCTCGTAGGTGACCTGGGAGTAGGCGACGGTCTGGTCCGGGCTCACGGCGCGGGCCTGGAAGGGGTCGACGGCCTGCTGGACCTGGTCGCCCTTCGCCAGCTCGGCGACGACCTCGCCGACGGCGGCCGAGTTCTCCGGGTCGGTTATCTTCTCGCCGTCGGGCGCCTTGAAGACGACCCGCGCGGTGGCGCCGTCGGGGCTGCTGCCGGGGAAACGATCCTCCAGCAGCTCGAACGCCTTCTGCGCCTCGGTGCCGGGAATGGTGATGTTGCTGGAGGCCGCCGAGGACGCGGAGGCGGCGAAGCCGCCCGCGACCGCCAGCACCACCACCCACAACAGGGCGACCAGCCCGCGCCGCCGGAAGGCGAGGCGGCCGAGCCGGTACAGGAACGTGGCCATGAGTGTGAGGACTCCTGAGTCGGAGGAAGTGGTCGGAAGGGGTTGGTGGGTCTCGGAAGTGCCCGTGGGACGGGGCCGGTCAGGAGATGCCGAGCGCCGGGAAGACCACCGCCCGCAGATAGCGCTCCATGTAGTCGGCGTCCGAGTCCCGGTTCTCGATCAGCTTGCGGGTGCTCAGCGCCCCGATGACCAGGTGCGGGACGAACTCGATCGCCGGGTTGTCCGGATCCAGCTCCCCGCGCTCGGCGGCCCTGCGCACCACGGAGTCGAGCGCGTCCAGGCCGGGCCGGATGTGCAGCTCGTACAGCGCCTGCCACAGCTCGGGGTCCTTGGAGACGGCGTGCGCCAGACCGTTCAGCAGGGCGGTGTCCTCGCTGGCGTGGGAGATGAAGTCGCTCACCATCTGCCGGAGGTCGCCGGCCAGGGAGCCGGTGTCGATGTCCTCCGGGTGACTCTTGCCCAGGTGGCGCAGGGCGGTGGCGACCAGCTTGGGCTTGCTCTCCCACTGCCGGTAGAGGGTGGCCTTGCTGGACTTGGTGCGCGCCGCGACCGCGTCCATCGTCAGCGCCTCGTAGCCGTGCTCGCGCACCAGGTCGACCACGGCCGTGAACAGCTCCAGCTCCCGCTCGGGGGTCAGCCGGGTGCGTCGGCCGGTCGCCGCGGCCGGCTGGTCGGTCATCCTGGCTCTCCAACGCAAACGAAACGGTTTCGTACACCAGGAGTGTATGAGCCGGTCGGGTGAAACGCAAAAGTATCGAAACGGCCCCGTTTCCCCGTGCCGTGCCCGGCCCGTCCGAGCCTTCCGCGTCCGACCCGTCCGCGTCCGACCCGTCCGCGTCCGGCCGGGGCTACCCGGCGAGCCCGGCGAAGGCCCGGTGGAAGGCCGCCCGTGTCGGGGAGTCGGCACGGCGGTCGAGGACGGCGAAGACGACGTGCGCGAAGCGCCCGGCGAACCGGCCCCCGTCCGCCAGGTGCGAGCGGAACACGCCCGCGACGACCGCCGGGTCGTTGCGGAACACCCCGCACCCCCACGCCCCCAGAACGAGCCGCCGGTAGCCCTGCGCCGCGGCCACCTCCAGCACCCGCTCGGCGCGTACGAGCAGCGCGCCGGGGATACGGCCCGCCTCCTCGGGGGCGCGCCGCTCGATGACGCCCGCGTTGGGCGCGGGCGAGGTGAGGAAGCCCGCCTCGAACGGCTCCTCCAGCAACTCCCCGTGGTCGTCGCGGAAGACCGGCACACCGGGCGAGTGGATGACGCGGTCGCTGTAGAAGGGGCTGCGCTCGGCCCGGTGGTGCTCGTAGTACCCGGGGGCGCGCAGCAGGCAGACGTACAGCGCGGAGGCGCGGCACAGCGCCTCCTCCTGCGCCTGGGCCCCGTTGAGGTAGCCGCCGCCCGGATTGCGCGCGGAGGCGAAGTTGAGGACGGCGACCGGGCCGCCGGGGGCCGGAACGTCACCAGGACCGGCGCCGACCAGCCGGCGGGCGGCCTCCAGACTGCTCTCCCCCGTCACCTCGAAGACGGTGGGCAGCCGCTCCCCGGCCCCGGCCCCGGCCCCGGGCTCCGGCACGGGCACCGGCCCGGGGCCGAACAGAGCGGTTCCCTCCATCGCCGCGGCGACCGCCCCGGCGATGGACACCTCCCGGCCGCCGGGCGCCGTGTACCGGCCCCGCTCGACGATCTCCTCGGTCTGCTTCGCGATCCCGCGCAGTCGTGCACTCATGTCCGCTCCCCGTGTCCCCCGTGTCCCCGCGCCGTACGACAGGCCGATCGTCGGCGACCGGCGGCCCGGCGCGCAAAGGGTTTCCGCACCCCGGGCCGCCGGCCGGGCGCCCGGTCTCCGCCGCCGTTCAGGGTCGGCCGAGGAGCCTGCTGCCCGCGACGGTCGAGGCGCGGGCGGTGAAGAACTCCGTGAAGCCGCGCACGAACTCCTCCTCCGTGAGCCGCCCGTCGCCGTCCGCGTCGAGCTGCCGGAAGCCCTCGTTCAGCTCGGCCGGGTGCACCCGGGAGCCGCCGAAGAGCGCGCGGTACTCGTCGGGGCCGATCTCCCCGCTCCCGTCGGTGTCCCCCGCGCGGAAGAGGGCGCGTACGGCGATGTGGAGGCCGTCCTCCAGGTAGCGCGGGTCGCGGTCGCAGCCCGCGAGGGTGGCGGCCACGAACTCCGCCCGGCCGACCCGGCCGTCCCCGTCGGTGTCCATCGTGGCGCCGATGTGCCGCCACCAGGCGTCGAAGGCGGCGTAGACCTCGTCCTCCTGTTCCGTGGTGAGTTCCAGCTGCCAGCAGGCGTTGTGGGCCATGGCCCGCAGGTCGGCGGCGTCGACGTACCCGTCCCCGGTCTGGTCCATGACCTGCCGGAAGAAGGCGTCCAGCCGGGGCGGGCGCGGGTCGTGCCGCGGGGGCCGCGGCGCCCGGGGGCGCGGCACGGCCCCGGTGGGCGGCACGCGGTAGCGCAGGCGGTCCGGCAGCCGGGTCAGCAGGTGCCGCGCGCCGTGGTGCAGGACGCGCGACAGCAGCGCCGCCGCGCGGGGGCGCGGCAGCCCGAACCGCTCCCGGAAGGCGGGCGGCAGGTCGGCGACGGTCAGCGCCGCCAGCGTGCGTGCGATCACCGGCCGCAGCAGCGGCCACAGGGCCCGCAGGCGCCGCAGCCGGCTCGGGCAGGGCGCCTCGCGGAGGATCCCGAACAGCAGGTACCTCACCTCGTCGCCGTACTCCAGCCGTTCGCGGACCATGCGGTCGACGTACGCGGGCACGTCGGCGGCGGTCGGCGGCAGGATGTCGCCGGACAGCCCGAACTCGCCGCAGACGGCGAGGAACTCCCGGTACAGCTCGTCGAGCTGCCCGGGGGTGAGCGGGTCGCCGGACAGCTCCCGCATCGCCGTCATCGACTCGTAGAGGGTGACCAGCACCCAGGCGCGCACCTCGGGATCCTCGGCCGTGTACGCCCCGCCGTCCCGCCCGTCGGCGCCCCGGATGCGGCGGTGGGTGCGCTCCAGCCGGGCGACTTCCCGGCGCAGGCTGCCGGCGTCGGAGAAGAACAGCCGCTTGCCGCTGTCCATGGTGTGCTGCACGCGGCGCCAGGGGTGCGCCCGGTAGGTGGAGTGGTCCCTCATCCCGGCGGCGACGACCGGGTGTGCGGTCTGGAGCACCAGCAGCCGCCAGGCGACCAGGGCGATGCGCCGCTCGCCGAGGGTGCGGCGCAGAAGGGAGCCGGGGCCGGGCAGGTCGGTGCTGGGCATGGGGCCGCTCCGGGGTTCGCGGG
>NZ_JAKMAY010000530.1:0-1865 GCF_022015835.1 Streptomyces sp. ICN903
GCCCCCGTCACCAGCCAGCCCGCCTCCCGTTTGCCGAAGCCATCCGCCGCCGGGGATCCGGCCGCCGACAGGAGAGCCCATGCCGCTCACCGAACACACCGCAGTGGTCCGCAGACTCACGGTCAGCACCAGGGGAGCACCGGCCGGGGAGGCCGGCCGCGGCGAACCGGTCACGGCCACCGCCGCCGCCGTCTCCGCGGTGCTGCGCGCCTTCGGCCGCTCGCCGAAGGACCTGCCCGCCCGTACGGCCGTCTTCGTCGGCGCCGCCCGCACCGCCGGCCTCGGCCCGGAGCACGAGGGCTTCCCCGTGCACACCGCCTCCTCGCCCGGCCGGGCGCTGCGCCGGGCGCACCGCGAACTGCTCGCCAAGAACGTCGACCTCGCGCTCGTCGCCGGATTCGGCGAACCCCGGGCGGAGGCGGTCACCGTCCACGCGGTGCGGCGCGCGGCCGAGGCCGTCGCGGACGGCGAGTCCGTGCTGGGCGTACTGGACCTCCCCGGACAGGCGCCCGGGGCCCCCGACGCCTCCGGCACCGCCGACGACGCGCCCGTGGTCCGTCCTCTGCGGTACGGCGGCCGCGGCACCGACCCCGGCGGCGTACGGCTGCTGCTGTGGTCGGGCCGGGACGAGGCCGACGAGGCCCGGGTGCGCGGAGAGCTGCGCCCGATGGTCGACCGGCTCTTCCCCGAGGCCTTCCCCGTCCTGCCCACCGCGGTGCCCTGCGGACAGGAGCCCGGCCCGGTGCGCGCCGCGGCCGTCACCACCGCCGAACGGGCCGCGCGGGCGGTGCTCGGGGCGAAACCCGTCACCACCGGCAGGCCGCGCCCGGTCGCCCTCCTCTTCCCGGGCCAGGGCTCCCAGCACACCGCGATGGCGGCCGGGCTGTACGGCCGGGAGCCGGTGTTCACCGCGGCCATGGACGCCGTGCTCGACCTGTTCGGCGAGGACGGCGAGGACGTCCGGGCCGACTGGCTCGCCGACGGGACCACCCGCGCGCCGGGGATCGGCATCGACGACGTGCGCCGCGCCCAGCCGCTGCTGTTCGCCGTGGACTACGCGCTGGGCCGCACCGTCCTCGGCTGGGGCGTGCGCCCCACCGCCTTCCTCGGCCACAGCGCCGGCGAACTGGTCGCCGCGGTCTTCACGGGCGTGGTGTCGCTGCCGGACGCCGTCGGCATGATGCGCGAGCGGGTGCGGTACGCGGTGGAGATCCCACCGGGCGGCATGCTCGCCGTCGGAGCCTCCGAGGAGGAGCTGCGCCCGTACCTGCGCGGCGACGTGGCCATCGCCGCGGTCAACGCGGGCCGGCAGACCATGCTGGCCGGCTCGTGCGAGCCGCTGGGCGAGGTCGAGGCGGCGCTGCGCGCCGACGGCCACACTGTCGTCGCCGTCCCCGCCACCAGCCCCTTCCACTGCCCGGCGATGGCACCGGCGTCCGAGGCCGTCGAGCGCGCCTACCGCGCCGTACGGCTGAGCCCGCCCGCGCTCCCGCTCTACTCCGGCTACACCGGGGGCCCGCTGAGCCCCGAGGACGCGCTGCGACCGGACTTCTGGGCCCGCCAGCTCACCGACACCGTGTACTTCAGGCCCGCGCTGGACGAACTGCTCGCGGCCGACGACATGCTGCTGATCGAGGCGGGCCCCCGGCAGACCCTCACCGCGTTCGCCCGCCGCCACCAGGCGGTACGGCTCAAGGCCAGCGCGGTGGTGCCGATGCTGCCGGCCCGCCCCGGCGGCCCGGGGGAGGACCGGCGCTCGGTGCTCACCGCCGCGGCCCGGCTGTGGGAGGAGGGGCACGCCCTGGACCTGGACGCGGTGAGCCGGCTGTGGAACTGGAGAGCCGACGCCCCGCCCGCCCCGGAGG
>NZ_JAKMAY010000531.1:0-1855 GCF_022015835.1 Streptomyces sp. ICN903
CCCTCCCACCGCACCGCACGGCCGCCGCACAGGGCTGACCAACCGCACACACCGGCCCCGGCCCCCGACACTCCGAGCACCGCACGTACCGCCGGGCCCGCACCACCGGGGCCCGCACCGCCGTGCCCGGGCGCACAGCCGTCCGGGCCGCAGACCCACGGCGTGCCGTGACACGCCGCCCGACGCCGGAAGAGACACGGAAAGCAAGGAGCGCATGGCAACGTCCACACCCGCGGAGGCGCTCAAGGGCGAGAGCGCCCGCACCTCCCCAGGCGCCGAACAGGTGCCCATGACGCACCGCCAGATCATGGAGGCGCTGTCCGGGCTGCTGCTCGGCATGTTCGTCTCCGTCCTGTCCTCGACGGTCGTCTCCAACGCCCTCCCCCGGATCATCTCGGACCTGGGCGGCGGCCAGAGCGCGTACACCTGGGTGGTCACGGCGGCGCTGCTGACCATGACCGCCTCCACCCCGCTGTGGGGCAAGCTCGCCGACCTCTACAGCAAGAAGCTGCTGGTGCAGTCGGCGCTGGTGCTCTTCGTCCTGGCCTCCGCCGGAGCCGGCCTGGCCCAGGACACCGGCACCCTGATCGCCTTCCGGGCGGTGCAGGGCCTGGGCGCGGGCGGTCTGGCCGCACTGTCCCAGATCATCATCGCCGCGATGATCCCCCCGCGTGAGCGCGGCCGCTACAGCGGCTACCTGGGTGCCACCTTCGCCGTCGCCACCGTCGGCGGACCGCTGCTCGGCGGCGTGATCACAGACACCTCCTGGCTCGGCTGGCGCTGGTGCTTCTACGTCGGCGTGCCCTTCGCAGTCCTCGCCCTGATCGTGCTCCAGAAGACGCTGCACCTGCCCGTGGTGAAGCGGGAGAACGTGAAGGTGGACTGGCTGGGCGCCTCCCTCGTCACCGCCGCCGTCTCGCTGCTGCTGATATGGGTGACACTGGCCGGAAACAGCTACGACTGGCTGTCCTGGCAGACGTACACGATGGTCGGCGCCTCGCTCCTGCTGACCCTGGCCTTCGTCGTCACCGAGTCGCGCGCCGCCGAGCCGATCATCCCGCTGAGGCTGTTCCGCAACCGCACGATCACGCTCACCGCGCTGGCCTCGCTCTTCGTCGGCATCGCGATGTTCGGCGCGACCGTCTTCCTCAGCCAGTACTTCCAGCTCGCCCGCGGCGAGTCGCCCACGATGTCCGGCGTGCTGACCATCCCGATGATCGGCGGACTGTTCGTCTCCTCCACCGTCTCCGGCCTGGTCATCACCCGCACCGGCCGCTGGAAGGTGTGGCTGGTGGCCGGCGCCGTCCTGCTGACGGCCGGACTCGGCCTGCTGGGCTCGATGCGGTACGACACCCCGTACTGGCGGATCGCGGTCTTCATGGCGCTGCTGGGCACCGGCGTCGGCATGATGATGCAGAACCTCGTCCTGGCCACCCAGAACCAGGTCGCCCTCTCCGAGCTGGGCGCGGCCAGCTCCGTGCTCGCCTTCTTCCGCTCCCTCGGCGGTGCGGTCGGCGTCTCGGTGCTGGGCGCGGTGCTCGCCCACCGCATCACCGACTACGTCACCGACGGCATGACGAAGCTGGGCATCCGGCCCGAGGGCGCGACCGGCGGCAACGGCAGCGCCATCCCGGACCTGGACGCCCTCCCCGGCCCGGTACGCACGGTCGTCGAGAGCGCGTACGGCCACGGTGTGGCCGACATCTACCTCTACGCCGCACCGATGGCGGTGATCGCTCTGCTGCTGGTGCTGTTCGTCAAGGAGGTGCCGCTGCGCACCCGGCTCGACGAGCAGACCGACGCCGGGAAGCAGGAGCGGCAGCCGACCGCGGCAACCGCCGCCGACCCCGGCCCC
>NZ_JAKMAY010000532.1:0-1836 GCF_022015835.1 Streptomyces sp. ICN903
GCCGGGGCGGGGGGAACGGACGGCTGGGGAGGTACGACGGCCGCCTGCGGGGCGTCCGCCGCCCCGGCGCTCGGCTCCGCCCGCGGCGGGACGGCGGGCGCGGCCGGCTCCGGCCGGTCTGTCGTGGACTCGGTCATACGTACTCCCCGGGGGACACCAGGTGGTCGAGCTGGTCCTTCAGCAGCTCGGCGGCGTCCTTCTCGCGGAAGGGCTTGACGCCGTCGGCCTGGAACGAGATCAGGTACTCGTCCTGGTAGGCGGTGCAGAACATCGTCTCCAGTTCGGAGTCGCCGTCCTTGGGCGGCAGGAAGCACCGCGCGTTCTTGTGGCCCTTGATCCTCGGTCCGTCGCGGAAGACCGACAGGGCGTCGGCCAGTCCGGACTGGAAGCCGCTCAGGTCCTTGACGCCCTTCTCGTTCTTCATGCGCGCGATCTGGATCTCGGCCGTGAACTCGTCGTCGTACGAGGTGTACGTGCGCATCACGATGCCCTGGACGCGCAGCTTCTCCACGTACTCGCGGTGCCGGCGGCGCTCCTTGCCCGGCAGGTCCTTGCCGCTCTGGCGCAGCAGGGCCTGGGCCTGCCTGCCGCTGAGTTCGGTGTCGTTGCCGAACTCGGAGATGTCCGGGCCGAGCCGGAAGTCCTCGGGGACCGGCAGCAGCTTCCTGCGCAGCTCGCCGTCGGTGCGGCCCTCCCTGGGGTCCGGCGCCGGATCGTCCTCGGAGGGGGCCTTCGCGGGCTTCTCCCAGATCTTCGTGGGGGCCGAGACGTCGGCGCCGTCCACGGTGGCCTTGGTGTAGGCCAGTCCGCCGCCGGCCGCGCCGAGCACCAGAGCGGCGGACAGCAGGGGGAGGAGGACGCGGCGGAGCCGGCCCGTCCCGCCCGTACCGCCCGTACTACCCGTTCCGTCCGTCCCCGCGTCCTGCGGGCCGTCCGGGGCCGGCGCGATGGGCGCCTCCGGGACGGCTCCCGGGGCCGGGGCCGGGGTGTGTGCGGACGGCGGTACGGCCGGGGGCCGGCCAGGGACGCCGTCGGTGCCGTTCCGGTTCTCCTGGTCGCTCACAGCCGCTCCAGC
Source organism: Streptomyces sp. ICN903 (assembly GCF_022015835.1). Lineage (NCBI taxonomy): Bacteria > Bacillati > Actinomycetota > Actinomycetes > Kitasatosporales > Streptomycetaceae > Streptomyces > Streptomyces sp. ICN903. Next base: position 1,076 of record NZ_JAKMAY010000532.1, read on the forward strand.
TGCCGCTCGGCCAGGGACCTGATGTCGCGCTTGGCGATCGGCTTGGTGTCGTAGATCCAGATGTCCATCATGATGTCGCCGCGCTGGGCGATGGCCCGGGCCCGGTGCATCGGGAGGTAGCCGGACTCGCGACGGGGCTCGTCGAAGACGTAGTAGCGGCCGTTGCCCGAGCCCTTCAGCGCGGTGCCGTCGTTGCCCGCGTGGTCCTCGTAGGACATGTAGTCCTGCTGGCCCTGGGCGTACTCGAGGGCGAACCGGTTCTTCTCCTCGCGGAACTGCACGAGGCTGACGACCACCGTCCGGTACCTGCCCTGCTGCCAGCCGGCGCTCGCGACGCGGCGCAGGTCCCCGCCGGTCAGGTAGGTGAACATGTACCCGGGGTTCTCGAACTCCCGGGCGTAGGCGGACGGCGAGAGCCAGCCGTCCGTACCGAGGCTCGGCTCGGGCTCGCGGGCACCCTTGGGCCTGTCCAGGAGCAGCTTGCGCAGATCGCCGTCCGTGCGCACCCGCCGGTCCTCCTCGGCGGTGAGCGGCTCGGGCGCCTCGTCCTCGGGCAGCGGCTTCTGCGGGTACGACAGCTTCGCCTGGGACAGCGGGGGCAGCGGGGTGGGCGCGCGGTCGGCCTGGACGGTGTAGCCGCCCGCGAGGCCGCCGACGGCGCCGAGCAGGGCGGCGCAGGCCAGCAGCAGGGCCGTACGGCCGCGGCGGCGGCGCGGCCGCTCCCGGGCCGGTGGCGCGGGCCGTGCCGCGGGGGGTGCCTC
>NZ_JAKMAY010000533.1:0-1822 GCF_022015835.1 Streptomyces sp. ICN903
GCGGCGTTCACCGCGAGGGCTCCCGCGCGGGCGCGGTGGGAGGCGGGGGAGCGGCGGGCAGGACCCCGGCCCCGTACAGGTGCTCGCGGGCGCCGCGGATCGCCTCGGGGGTGCTGGACCAGTCCCGGTCCCCGGGGCCGACGGCGTCCAGCGCGCCGACGGACTCCAGGGCGCGGCGCTGCTCGGGGCGGACCCCGGAGACCAGCACGGTGATGCCGCGCCGGTGCAGTCTGTCGATCGCGTCCTTCAGCACGAGGGCTCCGGTGGCGTCCACCGTCGTCACCCGCGACATGCGCAGGATCACCACGCGCACGTCGGCCACCTCCGACAGCTCCAGCAGGAAGCGGTGGGCGGCGGCGAAGAACAGCGGACCGTCCAGGCGGTAGGCGACGATGTGCTCGGCCAGCAGGGCGCGTTCCTCGTCGCCGTGCCCGCCGGGGATGTCGCCGGTGACGTCCACCTGGTCCAGGCGGGCCTGCCGGGCCACCGCCCGCAGGGCGAGGGCGCCCGCGACGAGCAGGCCGGCGATCACCGCGTACACCAGGTCCAGCACCAGGGTCGTCACGGCGGTCAGGATCAGGACGGCCGCGTCGGAGCGGGTGGCGCGGGTGATCGCCCGCAGCGATCCGACCTCCACCATGCGCACGGCGGTGGCCAGCAGCACACCGGCCAGTGCGGCCAGCGGGATGCGCGAGACCAGCGGGGCGGCGGCCAGGACGACGGCGGCGAGCGCACCGGCGTGCGTCAGCGCCGCCAGCCGCGAGCGGGCACCGCCGCGTACGTTGACGGCGGTGCGGGCTATGGCGCCGGTGGCGGGCACCCCGCCGAACAGCGGGGAGGCGATGTTGGCCAGGCCCTGCCCGAACAGCTCCCGGTCCGGGTCGTGCCGCTGCCCCACCGTCATGCCGTCGGCCACGGAGGCGGACAGCAGGGACTCCAGGGCGGCCAGCGCGGCGACGGCCACAGCCGGGGCGAGCAGCGAGGACAGCGCCGACGGGTCGAGGAAGGACAGCGAGGGCGCGGGCAGGCCGGGCGGCAGATCGCCGATCGGCTCGGCGCCGTCGAGGCGGAGCACCTCGGTCACGGCGGTCGCGGCGGCCACCGCGACGACGGAGAACGGGACGGTGGGCCGCCACCGGGCGCCGGCCAGCATCACGGCGGCCACGGACAGTGAGAGCGCGACGGCCGTCCAGTTCGGCTGCCGGGCGAACTCCGCGGCCGCCCGCCAGGCGACGGCCGCCACCCGGTCGCCCTCGGGAACGGGCACGCCCAGGGCGCCGGGCACCTGCTGGAGGGCGATCACACAGGCGATGCCGAGGGTGAAGCCCTCCACGACCGGCGCCGGCACGTACCGCATCCAGCGGCCTGCGCGGGCCAGGGCGAGCGCCACCAGCATCAGTCCGGCCAGCAGGCCGACGGTCAGCACGCCCGAGGGGCCGTGCGCGGCGGTGATCGGGACGAGGACGACCGTCATGGCGCCGGTGGGCCCGGAGACCTGGAGGTTGGAGCCGCCGAAGAGGGCCGCCAGGGCGCCTGCGACCACGGCGGTGGCCAGCCCGGCCTCGGCGCCGAGTCCGGAGGAGACGCCGAAGCCCAGGGCCAGCGGCAGCGCCACGATGGCCACCGTCAGCCCCGCCAGGAGGTCCTGTCGGGGATGGGCGCGCATGGCGGCGAGGTCGGAGCGGGTGGGCAGCAGGGAGCGGCATGCGGCCAGGGCCGGCCGGGCCTGGCCGGAGACGGTGCTCACTCGGCGCCGTCCCCGGCGGCTTCGGAGGCGGCTTCGGAGGCGGTCGGCGAGGCGGCCGGGGGGACGGCCGGGGAG
>NZ_JAKMAY010000534.1:0-1794 GCF_022015835.1 Streptomyces sp. ICN903
AGGGGAGGGGGGCGACCGGTGTGCCCGGTACGGAGGGCCGCTCCGTCACGTCTTCCCCGGTGAGCAGATTCCAGGTGAACACCACCGCGACCACCACCGCGGCCACCAGCATTCCCGGCCTGCCGTTCAGCCGGCCGGACTTCCCGGCACCGGCACCGGTACCGGTGGCGGAACCGGTGGCGGGGCCGGGCGGACGGGCCATCGGGCCGGTGCGGTCCAGCGCGGCCGCGGTGTTGACGCCGCACAGGACGAGACGGGTGCGCAGCAGGGGTACGGCCGCGGGATCGGCCGCCGCCGCCCGCGCCAGCTCCACCGTCTCCCGGGCCTCGTCGTCGTGGACGACCAGGGCGCTGGGCTCCGTCCAGCGCAGGCTCCACCCCGCCCGCCCGGCGCCCGCGAGCCCCTGACCCACCAGGGTCTCCAGCGCCTGCGCGGGCGATCCCGGCAGGCCCCACTGGTCCATGCCCCAGCCCGCCTCGTGCAGCGCCTCGGCCAGCTCGGCACCGCGCCCGTCCTCCAGCAGTCCCAGTACGGTGTCCACGGCGGGCTCCGGCGGGGCGTCGGGCTCGCAGAGCCGGGCCAGAGGCTCGCGCAGGTCCTCGACGGCCTGGACCATCTGCGCCTCGGCGGCGTCGTCCAGCCACTCCTGCCACGGCTGCCCCGGCCTGCGCGGCCCCGACGGCGGCAGGAGCGGGCGCAGCAGGGAACCCCACACCCCCTCGGGAAGCCGGAGGTACGCGGCGTCCGCCGCCACCGCCGTCCCCGGGGCGGGTGCCGCGCCGGCAGCACCCCCGTCGCGGGCGAGGGCGGCCAGGCGGCGGCTCAGCGGCGGGTGGGAGTCCAGCCGGGAGCGGGGCGGCTCCGGCATCCTGCGCCGCCACTCCCCAAGCGCCTCGGCGTACTCGGGATCGGCCAGCATCTCGGCGAAGGGGCGCAGCGGGTCGTCGGGCGTCAGCCCGCGCCCGGCCATGGGGTCCAGCAGCCGGGCCCGGTAGTCGGCCCAGGCCGCGCCGACGGCGTGGACGGCGGTCAGGGCGGACGCCGTGGCCTCCCGCCCCACGACGGCCGCCGCCGCCGCGTCCGCCTGGAACTCCTGGCGCCGCCGCACGACGAAGGTGACGGCGTCGAACAGCCACGCGTACACCCCCAGCACCCAGCGCTGGTAACCCGTGTAGGACGCCACCAGGACGTTGCCCCCCGCCGCCTCGGTGATGCCGTCGCGCGCCGTGCGCAGGGCGGCCGAGCCCCGGTGGGCGGTGGCCGCGAACCGGGTGTGCCGGCGCGCGTAGTGGCCCAGCTCGTGGCAGAGGACCGCCCGCAGCTCGTCCTCGCTCAGCCCCGCCAGCAGCGGTACGCCGATCTCCATGCGCCGGGCGGCCACTCCCGCGCCGAAACGGGTGTCCTCGCCGACGGAGGCGTTGGCCTCCAGCGTCAGCCGGATCTCGGTCGGTTCGGGCGCGCCGACCGCACGCGCCAGGGCGGTGACCGTCTCCCACAGCCGCGGGGCCTGCCGCCGGGTGACCGCCCGGCCCCCGCGGGCGGCCGGGGCGCGGCCGCCGGAGAACATCCCGCGCAGCACCGCCAGCACGGCCGGCAGACCGAAGGCGACCGCGTACAGCGGCGCGGGTGTGGTCATGCGCATGCCGTCTATCAGAAGTGCCCACAGCACGAAGGCCGCCAGAACCGCGTAGCCCAGCACCAGCGCCCACGACACCACGTGGAAGCCCCCCACCAGAACGAGGGCCAGCGCGGTTCGCGCCAAGATCCCCAGCCTCGTCCGCATCCCGCCCGTCC
>NZ_JAKMAY010000535.1:0-1762 GCF_022015835.1 Streptomyces sp. ICN903
CCCCTCCCCCCGCAACGGCTGAATCAGGCCGTCTCCCGCTCCGCCCGGCGCCCGGCCCCTCCCCCTCGGCCCGGCGCCGGGCGGTCCCGCGTTCCGGGCGGTTCCGCGTTCCGAACGGTCCCGCATTCCGGACGGCACCGCGTCCGGGCGGTCAGCCGATGTCCTCCGGATCGACACGGACGCGTACGGGCTCGCTCCCGCGGCGGGCGAGCCGGGCCGCGCGGGCGGTCCTGAGCGCGGCGGCGAGCGCCGCGCCGCTGCCCGGCGGCACCCTCACCAGGGCCCTCTCCCACCGCTCGCCCGGCGGCGGGTCACCGGGGCGCCGGGGACGGCCCGTGTCGGGCACCGGCAGCGGCACCGGTCCCAGGACCTCGGCGTCGGGCGGCAGTTCGGCCGCGGCCAGCAGTTCGGCGACGGCTTCGGGCGGTCCGGTCACCGCGGCCATCCGGGACACCGGCGGGAAACCCAGCTCGGCCCGCTCGGCCAGCTCGCGCCGGGCGTGTCCGGCCGGATCCCAGCGCACCAGTGCCTGGACGGGCCGCAGCGAGGGTTCGGCCATCACCACCACCGTGCCGCCCTCGCCGTGGGGGCGCACCAGTGCGGCGGCGTCCAGCCAGCGGCGCAGCGCCTCCTCCCCCGCCCGCAGGTCGGGGCGGGACAGCAGTGCCCAGCCGTCCAGCAGCAGGGCCGCCGCGTAGCCGGGCCCCTCGGCGACCGGCTCCGCGCCGGGGGTGCTGACCACCAGGGCGGGCCGGTCGGGCACGGAGTCCAGGACGTGGTCGCGGCCGGAGGTGCGGACGGGCACGGCCGGGAAGGCCCGGCCCAGTTCCTCGGCGGTGCGCCGGGCTCCGAAGACCCGCCCCCGCAGGCGGGTGCCGCCGCACTCCGCGCACGCCCAGCCGGGCGCGTCGCGGCCGCACCAGCCGCAGTGGGGCGGGGCGTCGCCCGCGGCGGCCTCCAGGGGGCCCGAGCAGTGGGCGCAGCGGGCCGGCTCGCGGCAGCGGTCGCAGGCCAGCCGGGGTACGTAGCCGCGCCGCGGCACCTGCACCAGTACCGGGCCGCGCCGCAGGGCCTCGCGCACGGTGCTCCAGGCGAGGGTGGGCAGCCGGGCGGCGCGCGCGGCCGGGTCGCGCGCCTCGTCGCCGTCGCCGACGGTGCGGACCAGGGGGGCGCTCGCCCGCACCGCGTCGCGGTCGGCGGCCAGCGGGCGGGCCCAGCCGGTCTCGACGAGCTGGGCGGCCTCCACGGTGCTGCCGTGCGCGCCCAGCAGGAAGCCGCAGCTCTCCCGGGCGGAGCGCAGCAGCAGCACCTCGCGGGCGTGCGGCATCGGTTCGCGGGGGTCGCGGTGGCTGGAGTCCCCGTCGTCCCAGATCGCGACCAGCCCCAGGTCGTGCACGGGCGCGAACATCGCGGCGCGGGTGCCCACGACGCAGCGCACCTGCCCGCGGTTGACGGCCAGCCAGCGGCGGTAGCGGGCCTCGGCTCCGGCGTCGGCGGTGAGCAGGACGTGCCGGCCGGCGCCGACCAGGGCGGTGAGGGCGGCGTCCACCCGGGCCGCGGCCCGCCCGTCGGGCAGTACGGCGAGTGCGCCGCGGCCGGAGGCCAGGGCGGCGGCCAGTGCCCGGGCCAGTTCGTCGGGCCAGTGCGGGCCCGGCAGCGCCGTCCACACCGCGCGCGGGGACTCGCCCCCGGCCAGTGCCCGCAGATAGCCGGGCCCGGCCGGGTAGCGGGCCCAGGAGGACGCCTCGGGCGGCGGGGGCGG
>NZ_JAKMAY010000536.1:0-1746 GCF_022015835.1 Streptomyces sp. ICN903
GGGGAGGGCGGGTCCGGTGACGGGCGCCTGGGTCTGCCGCGGGGTCCTGGCGGCCGGCACCACGGCCGCGGGCGGTGCCTCGGCGCGCTGCTGGGCCAGCAGGTGCGGAGGCAGCAGGACCACCACACCGGTGCCGCCCCGGGAGGAGGGCCGGTAGCTCACGGAGATGCCGTACTTGTGGGCCAGCAGCCCGACCACGGCCAGGCCGAGCCGGGTGCCCTGGAGGTGGGCGAGGTCGGTCGACTCGCCGGAGACGGCCTTCTCCGCGCGGCGCATCGCGGCGTCGGACATGCGCAGTCCGCTGTCCTCGATGGTCACCACGAGGCCGGCGGTGCGCTCCTCGACGTAGACGTTGACCTCGTCGATGGGCGGGGAGAAGTTCGCCGCGTTGTCGATGAGTTCGGCGAGCAGGTGCATCACGCCCTCGGCGGCGAACCCGGCGATCGCGGTGGAGCTGGCGCAGTGCATGCGGACCCGCTGGTAGGCGGCGATGCGTCCCACCGCGCCGCGCAGGATGCTCTCCATGACGATCGGCTTGTTCCAGGCCCGGCTGGCGCGGCCGCCCATCAGCAGGGCCAGGCGGTCGGTGAGCAGCCCGATCTGCGAGGTGCTGTGGTCCAGCTTCAGCAGGTCGCCGAAGACCTCCTCGCCGTGGCGCTCCTGCATCTCGCGCAGGTCCGCCAGCATGCCCACGGCCGCCGCCTGCACCCGGCTGAGGGCCTTGGTGCCGGCCGTCCGGGCGGCGGCGGACCGCCGCTCGCTGGTCGCGTACTCCCGGATCACGAACTCCGTCAGGGCGGCCAGCCGCTCGTCGTCGGGGCGCGGCACCTTCGCCAGGACCGTACCCGCCGAGGCGCCGCCGCGCAGCCGCTCGAAGGCCCCGGGCAGGACCTCGGCCAGTAGGTTGTCCACCCCGCCCGCCAGCGCCTGTGCCCACCGGACCGCCTCGTCCCGCTCGGCCTGCGCGGACAGCCGCTGACCGGTGGCGGAGGAGACCTCGTGCGCGAAGGAGTGGAGGAGGCGCTGGAGCGGGAGGTCCTCCGGGAGGGGCACACCGGCCAGCGCGTCCTCGGGCCGCGCGCCGGTCCTCAGCCGCTCGGCGACCGCCGGCAGCACGGAGTCGGCCAGGTGCGCGGTGTGCGCCTGCCGCTGCTCGGCCCGGTGGCGCAGGGCCGCGATCTCGGCCGCCGCGTTCGCGGACGCGGTGGTCATCCGCTGCACCGTCAGGAACACGGCGAGGAAGGCCCCGACGGCCACCACCGCGGCCACCGCGATCACCCCCAGCACCCAGGGACGCGTGCTGTCGGGGGCGGCGGCGGCACCCGCCGCGCCGCCCGCCACGAGCGCCGTCAGGCAGACGGCGAGCAGGACGAGGGGCAGGCGTCCTTGGGGCACTCGGTGCTGGCCGGGGGCGGCAGGATCTGACATCGCGCAATCCCTGTGGCTGTGTGGGGGCGAGTGATGCGGTTCGGAAGACAAACGGCGGCCGAAAGCCCGCTGGAGGAAGGGGAGTTGCCTTCTCGTGCGATTGCCTGCGTCATAGTAACCATGCATCACGCTGCGCGTGTGCCGAGTCGGTGGACGGACGCTCGGACGGTTCTGCGCCGCGCCGGGCATGATGGGGTGCGACCACGACCTTCCCTGGGGGATCCATGCGCGTACGCGGTACGGCCGCCGTCCTGCCGGCCGTCATCACCGCCCTGCTCCTGGCCACCGCGTGCGGCGGGGGCGGGGGCGACGGGGGCC
>NZ_JAKMAY010000537.1:0-1710 GCF_022015835.1 Streptomyces sp. ICN903
CCCGCGGGACCCGCAGAACCCCCCACGACCCCATCGATCACCACCCTGATCCCGCCCCGGAGGTCCTCCCGTGACCCGAGTGCTCGTCGTCGAGGACGAGGAATCGTTCAGCGACGCACTGTCGTACATGCTGCGCAAGGAAGGCTTCGAGGTGGCCATCGCGGCCACCGGCCCGGACGGGCTGGAGGAGTTCGAGCGAAACGGCGCCGATCTGGTGCTGCTCGACCTGATGCTGCCGGGGCTGCCCGGCACCGAGGTGTGCCGGCAGTTGCGCGGACGCTCGAACGTGCCGGTCATCATGGTGACCGCCAAGGACAGCGAGATCGACAAGGTCGTCGGCCTGGAGATAGGGGCCGACGACTACGTGACCAAGCCCTTCTCCTCCCGCGAGCTGGTGGCCCGGATCCGGGCCGTGCTGCGGCGGCGCGGCGAGCCGGAGGAGGCCGCCCCGCAGGCGCTGGAGGCCGGTCCGGTGCGGATGGACGTGGACCGGCACGTGGTGACGGTCTCCGGCGCCAAGGTCGATCTGCCGCTGAAGGAGTTCGACCTGCTGGAGATGCTGCTGCGCAACGCCGGGCGCGTGCTGACCCGTATGCAGCTCATCGACCGGGTCTGGGGCGCCGACTACGTGGGCGACACCAAGACGCTGGACGTGCACGTCAAGCGGCTGCGTGCCAAGATCGAACCGGACCCGAGCGCGCCCCGATACCTGGTGACGGTACGGGGGCTGGGCTACAAGTTCGAGCCCTGACGGGCCCGTGACCGGCCCATGACGGGGCCGTGCCGGACGCCGCCGCGCCCGGGATCCGGTGCGGCGGCGTCCGGCACGGTACGACGAGGGTGGGGGCCGCCCCCCGATCAGGAGCGGCCCCCACCCTCGTCCGTGCCCCCGGCCGGCGTTCGCGCGCCGGCCGGGGACGGGGGTCACTGCCCCCCGGTGTCCTCGGTGCCGCCGTCCTCCTGGGAGTTCCCGATCTCGCCCTGGGTGTCGTCGTCACCGCTGTCGTTGGAGCCCGGGTCCTGGGGGTCCGCGTCGTCCTCCTCGGGCGCGCCCGGGGTCTCGGTGGGGGAGGCGCCCGGGTCGGGCAGGCCGGACTCCGTGGGCGCCGGGGCGCCGCTGGGGCCGAAGTCCTTCCAGGTGCCCTCGGCCGGGACGACGGTGGCGCGCAGTTCCACCCGGCCGGTCGAGCTGAGCTCGAAGACCAGCGGCTGGGCGTTCCCCGCCTCGATGCCGGCCTGCTCGGGGTCGTCGATGATCGCGGACGCGTGGCCCTCACCGCCGAGCGCCAGGGAGCCGCCCGCGGGAACGGTCAGCTCCTGCTCGCCCTCGGCCGGGCTCAGCTCCACGCGCTGCCCGTCCACCGTGATGGACTCCAGCGTCTCGTCCTCGGTGCCGCCGTTGAAGATGCGCGCCGAGACGGAGGCGGGGCCGGAGCCGTCCTCGGAGGTGACGACGTTGACGTTCTGGACCTCGATCTCGTCGACCTGGGCCGAGGCGTTGTCGGGGTTGATGTTCAGGCTCTGCGCGTTCGGCCCGGCCCCGCAGGCGGTCAGGGACGCGATCGAGAGCGCGAGAGAGCTGGCGGCGAGGGCGCCGCGTCGAAGGCTGCTGCTCACGGCGGCGGCAACTCCTAGCGGGATGGATGGGTCTGTCGGCGGGCTCAGAGTACCGACCCCGTGAAACGCCCCCGCACCCGACCAGCCCCACAG
>NZ_JAKMAY010000538.1:0-1703 GCF_022015835.1 Streptomyces sp. ICN903
GAGGGGGCGGGTGCGGTCGTGCGGGCTGGATCAGCGGGCATGGCGGAACCTTCGTGTGACGGCGGTGAGGAGCTGCGGTACTTCGGGCGCCCGGACGGCGAGCGCGGCGGCGGTGAAGGCGGCCGGGACGACCAGCGCCCCGGCGACGGCGGTGGGGACCGGGGAGGGCAGGAGCGGTGCGGCGGCCAGGCCGGCCGCGGTGGCCGCGGCCGCGGCCAGGACGAGCCGGACCAGACCGGCCGCCACCGTGCGCACCCGGACGGGCAGGACGCGGGTGCGCAGGCCGCGCAGGAGCAGCAGCGCGGTGGTGGTGATCCCGGCGGCATTGGCCGCGGCGATGCCGTGGACGCCCCAGTGGGGGGCTGCCAGTGCGCCGGCCGCGACGGTGAGCAGCAGGCCGGCAGCCATCGCGGCGGCCGGGTACCAGACGGGCCGGGCGGTGGCGAAGAACGGCCGCACCAGGGCGCCGGCCAGGCAGTGGCCGAGCAGTCCGGTGGCGTAGACGCGCATGACCGAGGCGGTGGCGGCGGTGTCCGCGGCGCCGAAGGCGCCCCGCTCGAAGAGGAGCTGGACGATCTGGGGGGCGTAGGCGATCACGTACGCGGCCCCCAGCAGCACCACCGTCGCGGCCAGCACCAGATCGCGCTCCACGCGCCGCCGGGCCCGTTCGGTCCGGCCGTCGGCCATGGCCCGGGCGACCAGGGGGAAGGTGACCGTGCACAGCAGCAGGGAGAACGTCATGGGCAGTTGGGCGATCTTCTGCGCGTAGTTCAGGTGCGAGATCGCGCCGGGCGGCAGCCCGGAGGCCAGGAAGCGCTCGACGAGCACCTGCGACTGGCGGGAGAGGGCGAAGACGGCCACCGGGGCGACCACGCCCCAGCCCACCAGCGCCGCGGCGCGCGGGGCGCGTACGGCGCGGGCGCCGCGGCGCGCGCGCCGGGTCTCGGCGGTGCGCAGGGGCAGGCGCCGCCAGAACGCCGGGAGCTGGACCAGGGCCATCGCCAGGCTGCCCGCGGCCACCCCGAGCGCGGCGGCGCGCACCCCCCACCGGGCGTGCAGTCCCAGCACCACGGCGATGATGGCGATGTTGTAGGCGCAGTAGATCGCCGCCGGGGGCACGAAGCTGCGGTGGGCGCGCAGGGCCGCGCTGAAGTACCCGGCGGTTCCGAAGCCCAGCACGGTGACGGCCGTCAGCCGGGTGCAGTCCACCGCCAGGCCGGGGTCGGCCAGGCCGGGCGCGAGGGCACCCACCAGCAGCGGCGCCAGCAGCGCCACGGCCGCGGCGGCGCACGCCAGTGCCAGGAGCAGCCGGGGAAGCGTCGCCGCCAGCAGTGCGCGCACCGGGTCGGCGGGGTTCCCGGGGTTCCCGGGGTTCTCGGGGAGGGAGGCGCCGGTGCCTCCCTCCCCGGTCCCGCGGACCGCGGCGCGGCGCGACAGCGCGAGGCTGAACGCCGGTACCAGCACCAGCGCCATGGCGTCCTCGATGAGGATCGTCGAGGCGAACTCGGGGACGGTCCAGGACACCAGGAACGCGTCCGTCTCGCTGCCCGCGCCGAACAGGTGGGCGATGGTCTGGTCCCGCACCAGGCCGAAGAAGGAGCCGGCGGCGGTGAGGACCGCGGTGGCCGCGGCGGCCCGGGCGACGAACCGCCTGCCCGGCGCGGAACCGGAGCCGGAACCGGGGGCGGGTGCGGGTGCGGACG
>NZ_JAKMAY010000539.1:0-1690 GCF_022015835.1 Streptomyces sp. ICN903
GGGGTGTGAAGGGGCGTGGAGGGACTCGGCCGGGCTCCGTGGGATCCGGTGGGGCGCGGGGCGGCTTGAAGCTCCCCCCTCATGCCTCAGGCCGCCCCGTGCGACGCGCGTAAACAGCGCATGGTCAAGGTTAGTTGACTGAGCGTTATTGTCCAGTCGTCATATCGGCGCCCGCCCGCGGTCCCGCCTGCCTTCCCGTCCTCCGTGCCCGGAGGTTTCACCGGCCCCCGGGCGGGCCAGACCTCCCCCATGACCGCCGACGCGCGCCCCGTGGTCAAACGCACCGCCCGGGCCATCCTGCTCGATGACGACGAGATGATCCTGATCAAGCGGACCAAGCCCGGCCGCGAGCCGTACTGGATCACTCCGGGCGGCGGTGTCGAGACCGGGGACGCCACCGTCGTCGACGCCCTCCACCGCGAGCTGGACGAGGAGTTGGGGGCGAAGGTGACCGACGTGGTCCCCGCCTTCGTCGACACCGTCCCCTACGACCCGGCCGAGGACGCGGGGGGCGGTGCGGCGGTCGTCGCACCGCGGGCCGCGGAGGCGGCGGACGCCGCGGGAGGCGCGGTGAAGGTGCAGTTCTTCTTCGTCTGCCGGCTGGCCTCGATGGACCTGTCGCGCCGGCACGGCCCGGAGGTCGAGGAGCCGCGCGGCGAGTACGAGGTCGTCCGCGTCCCCTTCACCCGCGCGGGCATCGCCTCGGTGGAGGTGGTGCCTCCCTCGCTGCGCACCTACCTTGACGCCAACGTCGAGGGCGTACGCGCCCTGCTGGGCCCGGACCTGGGCTGACGCCCCGGGAGTCGTCCCGGTCCCGGTCCCGGTCCGGAGGAGCCGGGGAGCCGGGGAGCCGAGGAGCCGGGGAGCCGATCAGCCGAACCAGCCCCGGAACGGCGTACGTTCGCCTTCCGCCCGGCGCCGCCGGGCCTTGTCGAGCAACTGCTCGGCGTGGGCGCGCCAGGCCGCCGGATCGTCGGAGGGCGGTACGTCCCCGCCGGATCCGCCGTGCACACTCGCGCGATCGCGCTCGCGCGGCGGCCGTACGGCCGGGCCGCCGCGATGCCTCGCCTCCCGCGCCGTCCCGAAGAAGTCCCCGCCCTTGCGCCGCTGGTCGTCCGTGCCCCAGTCGCGCGGGGTCCCCTTGGGCGCCCGCTGCAGATGGGGGATGTGCTTGGCGCAGTGGATGTAGGCCTCCTCCACCGTCACCCGCACCCACACCAGTGCCCGCCGGCCGGGCACGGAGTCGGACGGCAGGTCCGGGTGGGCCGGGCGCAGTTCGGCGTCCTCGACGATCTCGGCGCGGCCGTTGACGTGCAGACCGATCCGGGCCTGGAAGAAGTCGATCAGCAGGATGCCCAGATGCGGGTTCTCCTGGATGTTGCCGAGACTGGCGTGCACTCCGTTGCCCCGGTACTCGGGGTAGACCAGGGTCCGCTCGTCGATCACGTGCAGGAAGCCGGGCGGACCGGCGCGGAAGGAGTTGTCGCACTCGCCGTGCCGGTCGGCGGTGGCCAGGAAGAACATCTCCTGCCGGCCGATGAACTCCCGCATCCGCTCGTTGAGGTGGTCGAGCATCTGCTCGCCGTAGAAGCGGTCGGCGCGCTCGGTCGTGCCCAGGCGCTGCTGCATCGCGTGCTCGCCGTCGCTGCCGGGGCGCACGGGCTCGGGGCCGGGAGCGGGGTCCGGGGAG
>NZ_JAKMAY010000054.1:0-24626 GCF_022015835.1 Streptomyces sp. ICN903
TCCCCGGACCGGCCGCCACCGCACCGGCCGCCGGACCGGCCGCCGCCCCCGCCGCCGCGCCGGAGGCGTTGCGGGCCCGGAAGGCCTCCTTGACCTCGTGCCACCGCCGCCGCTGCTCCCGCGTCATACGGCCGCGCAGCTCGGCGAGTTTGAGCAGGTTCGCCTCGGCGTCCGCCGACAGCGTGCGGGCCTCGGCCGTGTAGTGGTCGTCGATCAGCGCCTCGACCTCCTCGTCCGTCATCACCGGCGCCAGGCGGCCGGCCAGCTTCCCCGTGTCGCGGTAGGAGCCCTGGAGGCGGAACGGCGGCTCGGTGCGGGCCGCCTCGTCGCCGGAGGCGGAGGCGATGTAGGCGGCGTTGACCGCCAGCACCGTGCGCCGCACCCGCAGCAGCCCGCGCAGCACGCCCAGCACCTGCTCCAGCTCGGCGGGCGCGTACGGGTGGGACAGGCGGTCGGGGCGTGCCGTCGGGTCGCCGTCGGCCAGCCGCACCAGCAGCTCGGTGTCGGCGCGCTCGCGCGAGGCCAGGGGCGCCAGCACCGGGTTGGCGGTGAGGGAGTTCTCGATGTGGCTGAAGGCGAACAGCTCCTCCCGGCCGGACAGGACGTCGCCCAGGTTCCACACGTCCGCGCGGTTGGCGAGCATGTCCGGGACGCGGAAGCGGGCACCGGACTCGGTGAAGGGGTTGCCCGTCATGCACACCGCGAACCGCTTGCCGCGCAGGTCGTAGGTGGCCGGCCGGCCGTCGGAGAACCGCACCCCGTCCAGGCGGCGCTGGGCGTCGCACAGCGGGATGAAGCGCTGGAGCAGCTCCGGCGAGGTGTGCTGGACGTCGTCGAGGTGGAGCAGGACGTCGCTGCCGGTCTCCAGCGCGAAGTTGATCTTCTCGACCTCGCGCCGCGCGGTGGCGTCCGGCGCGGCGGCCGGGTCCAGGGAGGTGGTGCGGTGGCCCAGCGCCGGGCCGTCGACGCGGACGAAGGCCAGGCCCAGACGGGCGGCGACGTACTCCATCAGCGTCGTCTTGCCGTAGCCGGGCGGGGAGAGCAGCAGGAGCAGGCCCTGGCTGTCGGTGCGGCGGTCCTCCCCCGCCGTGCCGAGCTGTTTGGCGAGGTTGTCGCCGATCAGCGGCAGGTAGACCTCGTCGATGAGGCGGTTGCGGACGAACGCGGGCAGCACGCGCGGCACGTACGCCTCCAGCCGCAGCCGCTCGCGCTCGGCGTCCAGCAGTTCGGCCCGGCGGCGGGTGTAGGCGCGGTGGGCCGGGACGCGGACGGCGCGGAACTCGTCGGTGCGGTCGAGGAACTCGTCCAGGCGCAGGGGCAGGGCGCCGCCGGAGATCCGCGGGTGGGTGCCCAGCAGCCCGGTGACGACGGTGGTCAGCGGCGCGTCGACGTCCCGGTGCTCCAGCTCCTCGCCGCACAGGACGACGGCGACGGCCTCGGGCAGGTCGGGGGACGGCGCGGCGCCGCCACCGGCACCCGGCCCGGCGTCCCGTCCGTCCTCGCTCCCTTCCCGGGCGGTGGCCTCGGCGTACGCGCCCAGCCAGGCCGTCGCGAGCTGGTGGCGGGCCGCCGGTGATCCCTGGTCGTCCGGCGACGAGCCGCCGAGCGCCCGCAGGTCCTCGGCGAACTCCTCGGCCGGGGCCGACCGGGCGCCGCCCAGCGAGGCGTGGAAACCGTCCAGCAGTGCGCGGGCGGCGGGGCCGACGGCGAACCGGCCGCCGCTGAAGGCCAGTTCCTCGGCCAGATACGCCCCCACCGCGGCCGGGCGCGGCGGTACCGGCAGTCCGGCACGTTCCAGGAAGTCCCGTGCCGCGCCGCCCAGTTCGTCGGCGAGCGGCTCCAGCGCACCGCGTGCGCCGAAGGCGGCGCGGGCCCGGGCCAGCGACTGGGCGCGTACCGTCCAGGCGGCGCGTGCCGCGCCGTCCGCGCCGTACGCCCAGAAAAGCTGCGCCGCGGCCCGCACTTCAGGGGTGAAGCGCAGCAGCCCGGCCCCGGCCCGCAGCCGCAGCGCCGCGGCGAGGATCACGGCGGCGTCATGATCGTGGACGCCCCGGTCGTACCCCTCGTCGTAGGCGGTCTCGGCCGCCCGGCGCACCAGCGGCAGCAGGCTCTCGGCGTCCGCTTCCCCCGCACCCGCGCCCGGCGCGGCCGCGTCGGGCGGCAGGTCCGCCAGCACACCGGCCGCCAGGTGCTCGGCGCGGTAGACGTGCGGTGACTCCGAGACCAGCGGCTGGTCCCAGAACTCGCGGGTGGCCGCGAACTCCGGGTCGCGCAGGGCGGCCCGGTAGCCGGTGCCGGAGACCGCGAAGGCCAGCCCGTCTCCGTGCGGGACCAGCGTCACCTCCAGCGGCCGGGTGCTCACCGCGAAGCGGTGGCGGCCCAGCCGCACGGTGCCGGCGCCCCCGCTCCCGTCCGCTTCGGCGCCCAGCTCGACGCGGTCGCGCAGGGCGCGGTCCGCCTCCTGCCGGGCCGCCGCCAGGGAGGCGGTCAGCTCCTCGGCGCGCGCGGTGTCGCCCAGGGAGCGCAGTTCCTCGACGGCGGCGCGGATCCGGGCGACCAGCGGATCGGCGGCGAAGTGGGCGGCCACCTCCTCGGCGGAGGCGAGGGAGGCGCAGCGGCGCGCGACGGTCTCCAGCACGCGCGCGGCGGACACCGCCAGGCGCTCGGCGCGCCGCGCGCGCTCGTCCAGCTGGGCCTGGCGGCGGGCGGCGAAGGTCTCGCGGATCTCCTCGCGCCGCTCGGCCAGACGGGCGAGGAAGTCCTCGTGGGCGCCGAAGCGGGATTCCAGGTCCTC
Organism: Streptomyces sp. ICN903; assembly: GCF_022015835.1. Classification (NCBI taxonomy): domain Bacteria; kingdom Bacillati; phylum Actinomycetota; class Actinomycetes; order Kitasatosporales; family Streptomycetaceae; genus Streptomyces; species Streptomyces sp. ICN903. Next base: position 2,795 of record NZ_JAKMAY010000054.1, read on the forward strand.
CAGGCGCACCAGCAGCCGCCCGAGCTGCTCGTCGCACTCGTCCGGTGTGGCGGCGGCGGCCAGCGCACCGGTGACCGCCTGGCCCAGCAGGGCCGTCTCGGCGGCGAACTCCGCCCGCCCCTCGGCCTCCAGCAGTTCCCGGCGCCGCCCCTCCAGTACGGCACGGGCGCGGTTGACGGCGGCCGTGGCCTCCCCGATCCGCTCCAGCACGGCCGTGCGCACGGTGGCGTCGCCGACCTCCAGGGAGCCGATCACCTCGGTGACGGCGCCGAGTCCGTCGGCGTGGCCGGCGATCCGCTCGCCCAGCCGGTCGGCCTCGGCGGCCGTGGCGGCAAAGGCGGCGCGGTCGGCCAGTTCGGCCACGGCCGCGCCCACGCCGTCGAAGGCGTCCGCGCGGGAGAGGTCGGCCGCCGCCCGGCGGCCGGTGGCGGCCAGCGCCTCGTCAAGTTCCGCGCCGAGCGCGTCGATCCGGCCGGGGTCGGCGTGGCGCAGTTCGCGCAGGGTCTCCACCGCGCCCCGGGCACGGCGCAGTCCGGCCAGGAGGTCCACCCAGCCGGCCGCCTCCCCGGGGGTCTCGCCCCGGGCGCGGCGCACCAGCGCGGTGGTGCGCGCGGCCGTCTCCTCGACGGCCGCGGCGGCCCTCTCGCGCAGCTCGGCCACCCGCGCGTACTCGGCGACGGCCTGCTGCGCGGCCTCGCGCAGCGTCCGCAGCGGGGCGCCGAGTCCTTCCAGCTCCTCGGCCAGGCCGGGCGCGTCCAGCCAGTGGTGGCGGTCGGCGGCGCGGGCGCAGGCGGCGGTGACCGCCTCCAGGGCGGCCGCCGTGGGCAGGCCGCGGCCCGTGCCCCGCGCCGTCCAGCCGGTCACCCCCTCGGCCAGCCGTACGACGGACAGGCAGTCGGAGATGCCGCGCACCAGTTCGGCGTTGCCGACCCGGGCCAGCGGCCCGTCCCCGGCGGGGCCGGCGGCGCGGGGGTCGAGGGCGTACGGGGTGTTCCACAGCCGCACCGGGTGCGCGGAGGTCTCCTCCCCGCCGGGCGCCTGACCGAGCACGGCCAGGGTGCCGTCGTCGAAGAGGGCGTGGCCCAGGGCGGGGATCGGGGCGGCGGCCTCCTTGCGGATGAGGTTGTAGGGCAGCAGCAGGGAGCGGCCCCGGGCGGGGGCGTGGAAGACGTACAGCACGTCCTCGCCGTTGGGCGAGCGCACCTCCGCCTCGAACTCCATCCCCTCGGTGTCCGCCTCGAAGGTGCGGGCGGCCGAGCCGGCGGGGGCGTCGGCGAGGTAGCAGCCGCCGGGGAAGACGACGCCCTGGTCGTCGGGGAGGCGGCGGCACGCCTGCCCGATGCCGTCCAGCCGCAGCACCTCGCCGGTGCGGGTGTTGAAGACCAGATGGCGGTGGGCCGCCTCGTTGTACGGCAGCACGCGCAGCAGGACGAGCGGGCCGACGCGGGCGTGGGCGATCTCGGCGTCGGCCAGGGCCTGCAGGGGGTCCTCGACCGGCTCGCTGTGGACGCCCTCGGCGGTCTCGGTGTCGTTGGCGGTCTTGACGGTGAGGAGGCCGCCGACGGTCGAGACGTACAGCGTCCCGCCGTCGACCGCCACATGCGGGTGGCGTCCGGTGACGTGGTCCTCGCGGGCGGCCGGCGTCCAGACGACGTCCTGGGCGGAACCGGTGGAACCGGGCGCGCGGTCGAGGTGGTCGCGCTCGCCCTTGTCGTCGAGGTAGGCGACCGTGCCGCCGTCCTCGGCGCGCCAGCGCAGGACGCGGATGTCGGTGGCCCGCTCGCCGATGGAGAAGACGGCCAGCAGCAGCGGTCCGGTGCGGCGCAGCCGCAGCAGCCGGGCGTGCCGGTAGTAGCGGAACAGCTCCTCGACGTCGCGGTGGAGGCGCGGGTCGTCCAGCAGTCCGGGCACGGCGTCCGGGCCGGCGGGCTCGAAGGCGGGCGGGCCGCCGTCCCCCGTACGCAGGCGGTGGAGGGTGAGCACGTCGGCGACCGACTCCGGCCGCCCGTGCCCGGCGGGCGGGTTGGCGCCCAGCAGCAGCGCCCCGCCGACGGCCACCGCGTCGCACGGCACCCGGGGCCGCCCGGTCTCCAGCCGGGCGGCGCCCGCCAGTTCCAGTCCGGCGCCGCCGAAGGCCTCGACGCGGCGGTCGTTGAGGGCCCGTGCCCGGGCCGCGAGATCCGCCGCCGCGGCCGCCATCCGGTCCCGCAGCACCTCGTGGGCGCCCGCGTCCGGCCCCGTGCCCGGTCCCGTGCCCGGTCCCGTGTCCGATCCCGCGTCCGGCCGCACGTCCGGTGTCCGGCGTGCCTCGGTTGCCACGTGCCCTCAACTCCTCGCTCGATCGGCGTCCTTCATGGGGTGTGCGGGTCAGCGGCCCGCGGGTGCGCCGTTCGCGGCGGCGTGGGTGCGGGCCGCCGCCGCGTCCGCCGTACCGGCCGCCCCTCCCACCAGGGCCGACAGCGGCAGGTCGGCGACGCCCGAGCCGCGCACCGCCTCCAGCAGGGAGGCCAGCTTCGGGGCGTCGGGGCCGCCGCCCGCGGCCAGCCTCGCCAGCAGGCCGGCCAGGGTCACATCGCGCAGCCCCGAGGCGCCGAGCCCGGCGGCCGCGGCGGTCAGGTCGTGCGTGAACGTCGAGTTCTCCTTGTCCAGCCAGGGGCCCGCCATGGCCTGGACGGTCTCGCTGCGGTTGACGAAGCCGTCGACGCTGCGGCCGGCGGCGATGGAGCCCACCAGCTTGTCGAAGAAGACCGAGTCCCCTCCGACGATGTCGATGTTGGCGTTCTCCAGACCGGTGGCGATCAGGGTCGCCTGGGACTCGGCGATCTGCCGCTGGACGTCGATGCCCGCGATGCGGATCTCCTTCTCCGCCTCCAGCCGCAGGCGGTACTCCTCGTGCTCCCGGCCCGCCTCGTCCAGCCGGGCCATGGCGCCGGCCTTCTCGGTCAGCCCCTCGGCCTCGGCCTTCAGCTTCTCGCGCAGCCCGTCGGCCTGGGCCAGGGCGAGCTCGCGCTCGGCCTCGGCCTCGGCACGGCGGGTCTTGGCGATGGCGTCGGCCATCCGCTCCTGGACGTCGGCCTCGGCGAGTCCGGCCGCGGCGGCCTCCGCCTTGCGGCCCTCGGCCAGGCGTACGGCGGCGGCCGCGTCCATCTCGGCGGCCTTGCGGCGCGCCTCGGCCATCGTCAGTTCCTCGGCCGCCCGGTGCCCGGCGGCCTGCTCGGCGGCCTCGGCCGCCTTGATGTCCTTGACCAGCCGCTCCTGGGCCTGGGCCTCGGCGGCGATGATCAGCGCCTGGCGCTCGCGCTCGGCCTCCTCCACCGTGCGCAGCTTCTTGATCTCCTCCTCCTGCTGCGCGACGGTCTTCTCCACCGCGATCCGCTCGCGGATCACGTCGGCGATGTCCCGCTTCTCGGCCTCGACCTCCTTGTCGGCGGCGATCCGGCGCAGCTGGGTCTCGCGTTCGCGGGCGATGACCTCCAGCAGGCGGTCCTTCTCGATGCGCTCGTTCTCGATGGCCACGACCCGGTCTCGGTTGAGCTTGGCGACGGCGATCTCGCGCTCGCGGTTCTCGTTCTGGATGCCGAGGGCCTCCTCGGTCTTCAGGTGCGCGGTGTGGGCGCGCAGCCGCTCCTCGGCCTGGACGCGGGCGGTCTCGGCCTCCTCGCGGGCGCGCACGGTCTCTATCTCGCGCTGCTGGCGGATCTCGGCGTCGGCCTGGCGGCGCTCGAGTTCGAGGACGGCCTCGCGGGCCTCGACGTTCTGCCGGGTGATCTCCTTCTCCTCGCTGCGCTGGAACTCGTTGGTGCGCACGTGCTCGACGGCGGTCAGCTCGGTGATCTTGCGGATGCCCTGGGCGTCGAGGATGTTGTTCCCGTCGAGCTGCCTGAGCGGGGTCTGCTCCAGGTAGTCGATCGCCGCGTCCTCCAGGCTGTAGCCGTTGAGGTCGGTGCCGATGACGGCGATGATCCGGTCGCGGAACTCGTCGCGCTTGGTGTAGAGGTCGGCGAAGTCGAGCTGCTTGCCGACGGTCTTGAGCGCCTCGGAGAACTTGGCGTTGAACAGCTCCTGGAGGGTGGTCCGGTCGCTGGCCCGCTCGGTGCCGATGGCCTGGGCGACCTTGATGACGTCCTCGACGGTCTTGTTGACGCGGACGAAGAACGAGATGCGGATGTCGGCGCGGATGTTGTCCCGGCAGATCAGCCCCTCGCCGCCGGTGCGGGCGATCTCGATGGTCTTCACCGAGATGTCCATCACCTCGGCCCGGTGCAGCACGGGCAGCACCACGGTGCCGGTGAAGGTCACGTCGACCTTGCGCATCTTGGAGACGATCAGCGCCTTGCCCTGTTCGACCTTGCGGAACAGGCGGCTGACCACGATCAGCAGGGCGATGCCCATGAGCATGAGCACGGCGATGAGCACGCCGAGGCCCGTGGAGATGACGTCCATGGCGGTGGGTTCCTTGTGAGGTTGTGTGCTTGAGGTCTGGTGGACGGGCCCGCGGCGGGCCCGTGGGGGCTCGGCGCGGAGGTTCAGCGCGGCAGCCGGCCGGCGTCCGGGCCGGGGTCCAGTACGGGGTCGCAGGGCATGACGTGGAAGAAGCCGCCCTCCGGGTCGTAGTCGAAGACCAGCGCGGTGCTTCCGGCGGCCAGGCCCGCGGCGTCCTCGCCCCGGGCGCGCACCTGGACCAGATGGGCCGAACCGTCCTCGGCGGTGATCTCGGCCTGCCCGAAGCGGTGGCTGACGTGGCCGGTGCGGATGGTGCACACCCGGCCGACGAGGTCGCGGTGGCTGGTGCCCGTCTCGCGCGGCGCCAGCCGGGCCAGCGGACGGACCAGCAGCCGTGTCAGCCCCCACGCGGCGAGCAGCGCGGCCGGCAGGACCAGCAGGCGCGCCGGGGCGCCCCCGCCGGCCCGGTCGACCAGCGCCGCACCGCTCAGTGATGCGAACCAGGCAATCGAGATGAGGAGCGACAGGGAGACGGAAGCCGGTGCCCCGCCGAGTCCGGCCGCCGCGAGGACCGCCGCGGGGCCGGTACCGGGACCGGCTCCGGACTGGTCGCAGTGGCCGGCGTCGATGCTCTCACCCCCGTCGAGGGCATCGACGCCGACCGCTCCGACCAGCACCGTCAGCCAGTAGACGAGCACCACCACAAGTCCGAACCCGAACAGATTGGCGGGGAAGCTCATGGCCGTATGCACGAACTCGCTCATCGTTCCACCCCCGTACCGGTCGCGGCGTGACCTCATGCTGACACTCCGGAACCAGGGCGCACATTGCCAGGATCCGGCAATCTTTACGCCGTACTTACGTCCGGCAACCGGAGGGAACCATCGGTGTGATCGCCGCGGAACGCTCTCCTCCGGTGCCGCCCGGCGGCTAGCGTGATCGAACGGCGAAACGACCGATCCCCGGGAGAGAAACCATGGACATGGCGGCGTTCAACGCCCGTGTGATCGAGCGGTTCCGGGCCAACCGGGGCCGGGGCGGGATCGAGGGCGGCCTCGACGCCGGGAACCTGCTGCTGCTCACGCACACCGGCGCGCGGAGCGGGAAGCGCAGGACCACTCCGGTGATGTTCCTCCGACTGGGGGGCAGACTGTGCGTCATCGCCTCCAACGACGGAGCACCGCGCCACCCCGACTGGTACCGGAACCTGCTCGCCCACCCCGCCGTGACCGTCGAGATCGCGGACGAGGAGTTCCCCGCGACCGCCGTCGCCCACTCCTCCGGACCGGAACGGGACGAGCTGTTCGCGCAGGCCGTCCGGCAGCGGCCCTTCTTCGCCGAGCACCAGGAGCGCGCGGGGCGGACGATCCCGGTGGTCGAACTGCGGCGCACGGACTCCTGAGCCGCGCGCCGGACCACGGGAGCCCTACAGCGGCTTCTCCGGCCAGCCCAGCAGCCGGGCGCCCATCGCGGCGGTCTCCAGGGTGTAGCGCTGGAGGCCGTCGCCGGGGTCGTAGCCGGTCAGCTCCCGGATGCGCGCCAGCCGGTACGACAGGGTCCGCACGCTCACACCCAGCCGGCGGGCGGCCTCCGCGTTCACATAGCCCGCCGCCGAGCACACCGACAGGGTCTCCAGCAGCGGCGCGGCCCCGCCGCGGGCCTGGGTGAGCGGCCCCAGCACGGTGCGCACCAGATCGGCCATCGCCGCGCGGTCGCGCAGCAGCACGGGGAAGACCAGCATCTCCGCCGCGTTGAACCGGACCCCGTCCAGGCCGAGCCGGTCGGCGAGGTCCAGGGCCTCCAGCGCCTCCTCATAAGAGCGCACCACTCCACTGGGGCCGCTGTGGGAGCGGCCGAGCGCCACCCGCTCGGCCGCGGGGTACCCCGGGCCGGGGTCCTCGGCGAGCCGGGCGAAGGCCCGCAGCACGGACTTGTCGGCACTGGCGGCGATGCACACCAGCCGCCCGTCCTTGGTGGCGAGCAGCACGTCGCGCTCGCCGAATCGGCCCACCAGCTCGCGCTCGATGCGGCGCACGGTGGGGTGCACGTCGTCGTACTTCTCGGTACCCAGGGCCACCGCGACCGCGTGCGCGCGGGCCAGCCGCAGACCGAAGCGCTGGGCGCGCTCGGCCAGCCGGCCCAGGTCGCTGCGGCCGTAGAGCAGGTCGTCCACGAACTCGCGGCGCTCGGCCTCCTCCTGCCGCACCGCCAGCCGCTGGGCCCGCTCGTGCCCCTCACCCAGCGCGGCCACCGCGGCCTCCACCGCGGCCAGCAGGGCGTCGCCGGTGCGGGCCCGCTCCGCGGCCGTGGCCGACCGGGCGATGCCCGGCAGCGTGCCCCACAGCCGGCGGGTCTCGGCGAGATAGAGGCCGACCAGGTCGCGCAGGCCGTAGCCCTGCTCGGCGACCCGCTCGCCCGTCTCGCGGAAGACGTCCAGCTCGGCGCGGCGCGGCAGCCGGCCGGTCCGGGATATCTCGGCGAGCAGTTCCGCGTAGCCGCCGAGGAAGGAGTCGGGGAGCCTGCTGCGTCTCACCGGTGCCCCTCCCCCTTCGCCGTTTCGCGCTTCCGCTCGTCCCCGGCCGTACAGCCGGCCGGACCACCGGCACAGACTAAGGGAGGGACGGGGCCGCTGCGGCAGGGGTGGCGGCGTGCGCGGCGGGGAAGGATCACGTCCGGTCGCCGCGGCGGGGGGCGGTGTGATCACCGTCACCGGCGAAACCGGGGCGGCTGGGGGCATTCGCCGACATGGACGGGAAGTTGCCGGGCATTACCCGACGGTACCCGCGCAGTCGTGCACGGATCCGCTCTTGCGCGGAAACAGCAGGTTGTGGGTACGGTGGTATGACAATCAAGATCACAAATGGTGTGCCGGGAAGTCTGGTCGGCGACGTTGTCCACGTACCCCGAAACCGACCCCGGGAGGTCACTCCATGTCCAACGCCCCCAAAGAGCGCACCTCCCTCTTCGGGCTGCCGTCGTTCCAGGAGCGCCGGTTCCTGCTGGAGGCGCTGCGCACCGAGACCGTCGGCGGGATGCTGCTGCTGGCCGCCGCGGTGGTGGCGCTGGTGTGGGCGAACTCTCCCTGGGGGAGCCTGTACGAGTCGGTCCGCGACTTCCATTTCGGCATCCCCTCCCTCCACCTCGACCTGTCGGTGGGGCACTGGGCGTCGGACGGTCTGCTGACGATCTTCTTCTTCGTCGCCGGCATCGAGCTGAAGCGCGAACTGCTCCTCGGTGAGCTGCGGCGCCCGGCCGCCGCGGCCCTCCCGGTGGTCGCCGCCGTGTGCGGCATGGTGGTGCCGGCCCTCTTCTACGTCGCGGTCAACGCGGCGGGCGGCGGCCAGATGGACGGCTGGGCCATCCCCATGGCCACCGACATCGCCTTCGCCCTCGGCGTGCTCGCCGTGATCGGCACCAACCTGCCGTCGGGCATCCGGGCCTTCCTCCTCACCCTCGCCATCGTCGACGACCTCGGCGCGATCCTCGTCATCGCCGTCTTCTACACCTCCGCGCTGAACCTGCCCGCCCTGGGCGGCGCGCTGGCCGGTCTGGCGGTGTTCTGGTTCCTCCACCAGAAGCTGCGGGTGCGCGGCTGGTACGTGTACGTGCCGCTGGGCATCGTCATCTGGGCGCTGATGCACGCCAGCGGGGTGCACGCCACCATCGCCGGCGTGGCGATGGGCATGCTGCTGCGGGTGGTCCCGACCAAGGGCAGCGAGGGCTGGCCCACCGAGAAGGAGTCCCCGGCCGAGCACATCGAGCACCTGGTGCGGCCGCTGTCCGCGGGCTTCGCGGTGCCGGTGTTCGCCCTCTTCGCCGCGGGCGTCAGCGTCTCCGGCGACGCTCTGGGCGAGACGTTCAGCCGGCCCGAGGCGCTGGGCGTGATGCTCGGCCTGTTCGCGGGCAAGCTCCTCGGCGTCTTCGGCGGTACCTATCTGGCCGCCCGCTTCACCCGCGCCCAGCTCAGCAAGGATCTGGAGTGGGCGGACGTGGTGGGCGTCGCGCTGCTCTCCGGCATCGGCTTCACCGTCTCGCTGCTGGTGGGCGAGCTGGCCTTCGCCGACAACGCGGAGACCGGCGAGTACGTCAAGGCCGCCGTCCTGATCGGCTCGCTGGCCGCCGCGGTGGCCGCCGCCGTCTTCCTCAAGTTCCGCGACGCCCGCTACAAGCGGCTGTGGGAGGAGGAGAACCGGGACGAGGACCACGACGGCATTCCGGACGTCTACGAGCGGCCGCGGGGCGCGGTCGCCGAGGGGTCCGCCGGCCGGGCCGACCGCGAGGTCGGCCGCGAGGGCTGACGGCGCCCTCCCCGGCTCCTCCCGGCTTCCGGCGCCCGCAAGCCGCCGGCTTCCGCGTCACAACGGCCGCGCCCGCCCACCGGCGGGCGCGGCCCCCTTTCGTTTCCCGTTCTTCCGTCCCTCCCCGCCGCCCGGGGCGCCCTCCAGCGGCACCGGCGGGGCGGGCCGGGCAGGCAGGGGCGGGCCGGGCAGGCAGGGTGGGCGGATCAGACCGGAGCCGCGGCGAGGGCCGCGCGGTGCTGCTGGAGGGTGTGCTGCATGGCGGTGATCCTGCGGACGACGAGGATCGCCAGCACGGCGGCGAGGATGTCGACCCCGTCGGCGAAGAGGTAGAAGGAGACGGCGCTCTCGATCTCCTCGACGCTCCAGGCGTCCTCGTACCCCTCGGCGGCGATCCCGCCGATCACACAGGTGAGCAGCCACAGCAGCCACCAGCAGTTGAGCAATCCGCCGGGAAGGCGCTCGCGGACCGTGCCGTCCGGCCCCGGCGGGGTGCTGGCGTCCCAGATGTCGTTGGCGATCTTCTTGGGGAACCAGAGGTTGACCACGGGCACGAACCATCCGCCGACCGCCCAGCCCGCCCCCATCCGCTGGCTCGCGGCGTCGAACGTCTGCGCGTTGAGCCGGGAGCGGTGGAACCACATCAGGAACGGGATGCCCGCCGCCACCAGCGCGGCGAGCTGGACCACACCGGCGGCGGAGTACAGCGACTCCGCGCTCTCCAGGGCCCCGCCGGAGCCGTACCACGACGACTGCGCCTCCTGCTTCAGGAGCCCGGCGAACCGGGACCCGGCGAGGATCGCGAACAGGTCCGAGGCCACGACCACCCCAAGCAGCGCGACCGTGACGGTCGCCAGGGTCCGGGTGGACTGCCAGCGCAGATACGGCGACTCCCCCTGCTCCCGGCGGACGCGCTCCACCGTCCGCAGCTCCTCGTCGGACAGCACCCACCAGGGCTGCCCCGCGGGCCCGCCCTTCTCGGCGGGTACGGCCTTCTCGGTCGGCGCTGCGGGTGCGGCCGGCGCTGCGGGGGCGGCGGAGAGCGGCGCGGTGTCGCCGCACGCCGGGCACCGGTTCCCGGCCGCCTCGTCCCGTCCGTCCCCGCCCGCTCTCCCGTCTCCGCCGCCCTCGCACTCCGCGCACGCCATGCCTTCGCCCCCTGCCCCTCGGTGATCGTCCGCCGCACCCTACCGGCCCCGCGGGACGGCCGGCCCGCGGTTTTCCGGGGGAACCCGGAGGAACCGAGCCGGATCCATTTGGTTAATACCCCCTAGGGGTATAAAGTCGAGAGCGTCGGAACACCGCCCGGCCGTCCGGGCGCCTCCGCGCACCGATCCGAGGGAGCAGAATCCATGAGCACCGTCACCACCACCTACAAGGTCACCGGCATGACCTGCGGCCACTGCGAGGGCGCCGTCAACAGCGAGGTCTCCGAGATCGACGGCGTCACCGAGGTGAAGGCCGTGGCCTCGACCGGCCTGGTGACCGTCACCTCCACCCGCGAACTGGACGACGAGGCCGTACGAGCCGCCGTCGACGAGGCGGGCTACGAGCTCGCCGGCCGGGCCTGACCGCCCGCAGCCACCCCACCCCCGCGGACCGTGCGGGCCGCGCACCCGCGCCGCCCGTACGGTCCGGCCCCTGCCAGGGAGACAGCGTGACCACCACCACGACATCCGGCACGCAGGCGCCCGCCGACGAGGTCGAACTCGCCATCGGCGGCATGACCTGCGCCTCCTGCGCCGCCCGTGTCGAGAAGAAGCTCAACCGGATGGACGGCGTGACCGCCACGGTCAACTTCGCCACCGAGAAGGCGCGCGTCAGCTACGCCCCCGGCGTGAGCGTCGACGATCTGATCGCCACCGTCGAGAAGACCGGCTACACCGCCCAGCCGCCCCCGCCGCCCACTCCCGCGCGGCCGGAGGGCGGGACGCAGGCAGGGGCCGACGAGGGGGAGAGCGGGAGCGGGCGCGAACTGGCCTCGCTGCGGCAGCGCTTCCTGGTCTCCCTGGCCCTGTCGGTGCCGGTCGTGCTGCTGTCGATGGTCCCGGCCCTCCAGTTCGACAACTGGCAGTGGCTGTCGCTGACCCTGGCCGCGCCGGTCGTGGTGTGGGGCGCGCTGCCCTTCCACCGCGCGGCGTGGACGAACGCCCGGCACGGCGCGGCCACCATGGACACCCTGGTCTCGGTGGGCACGACCGCCGCCCTGGGCTGGTCGCTGTGGGCGCTGTTCCTCGGCGACGCCGGCATGCCGGGGATGCGGCACGGCTTCGAGCTGACCGTCTCCCGCTCCGACGCCTCCTCCGCCCTGTATCTGGAGGTCGCGGCCGGGGTGACGACGTTCATCCTGCTCGGCCGCTACCTGGAGGCGCGCTCCAAGCGGAGCGCGGGCGCGGCGCTACGAGCCCTGCTGGAGCTGGGCGCCAAGGAGGTCACCGTCCTGCGCGGCGGGCGCGAGGTGCTCGTCCCCGTCGCCGAACTGGCCGTCGGGGACCGTTTCCTGGTCCGCCCCGGCGAGAAGATCGCCACCGACGGCACCGTGGTCGAGGGTTCCTCGGCCGTGAACGCCTCGATGCTGACCGGCGAGTCGGTGCCGGTGGACGTCTCGGCCGGTGACACGGTCACCGGCGCCACCGTCAACACCTCCGGCCGGCTGGTCGTCGAGGCCACCCGCGTCGGCTCCGACACCCAGCTCGCCCGGATGGCCAGGCTGGTCGAGGACGCCCAGAACGGCAAGGCCGAGGTGCAGCGGCTGGCCGACCGGGTCTCGGCCGTCTTCGTGCCGGTGGTGCTGCTGATCTCGCTGGGCACCCTGGGCTTCTGGCTCGGCACCGGCGGGGGGCCGGCCGCGGCCTTCACCGCGGCCGTCGCCGTCCTGATCATCGCCTGCCCCTGCGCCCTGGGCCTGGCCACCCCCACCGCCCTGATGGTCGGCACCGGCCGCGGCGCCCAGCTCGGCATCCTCATCAAGGGCCCCGAGGTCCTGGAGACCACCCGGCGCGTGGACACCGTCGTCCTGGACAAGACCGGCACCGTCACCACCGGCCGGATGGAGCTGCGGGACGTCGTCGCCGCCGGGGGCGAGGACGAGGAGGAGGTACTGCGCCTGGCCGGCGCCCTGGAGCACGCATCCGAGCACCCCGTCGCCCGGGCGATCGCGGCCGGGGCCGCCGAACGCGTCGGCGCCCTGCCCCCGGTGGAGCGCTTCGAGAACGCCGCCGGGCTCGGCGTCCGGGGCACCGTCGAGGGCCGCGAGGTGGCCGTGGGCCGGGAGCGGCTGCTGGCGGAGAGCGCCCTGGTGCTCCCCGCGGAGCTGGCCGGGGCACGGGCCGCCGCGGAGGCGGAGGGCCGCACCGCGGTCGCCGTCGCCTGGGACGGGAAGGTGCGGGGGCTGCTGGCGGTGGCCGACGCCGTCAAGCCCACCAGCGCCGAGGCCATCACCCGGCTGCGCGCCCTCGGCCTCACCCCCGTCCTGCTCACCGGCGACAACCGGGCGGTGGCCGAATCCGTCGCCCGCGAGGTCGGCATCGACGAGGTGATCGCCGAGGTCATGCCCCAGGACAAGGTGGACACCGTCAAACGCCTCCAGAACGAGGGCCGCTCCGTGGCCATGGTCGGCGACGGCGTCAACGACGCGGCCGCCCTCGCCCAGGCCGACCTCGGCCTGGCCATGGGCACCGGCACCGACGCCGCCATCGAGGCCGGCGACCTCACCCTCGTCCGCGGCGACCTGCGCGCCGCCGCCGACGCCATCCGCCTGGCCCGCCGCACCCTGGCCACCATCAAGGGCAACCTGTTCTGGGCCTTCGGCTACAACGTCGCCGCCCTGCCACTGGCCGCGGCCGGGCTGCTCAACCCGATGATCGCGGGAGCGGCGATGGCCTTCTCCTCGGTCTTCGTCGTCACCAACAGCCTCCGGCTGCGCGCCTTCCGCTGACCGGTCCCGGTCGTTCCCCCCTCCCCGTCCATGCCGTCGGCCGGGCTCGGTTCCGAGCCCGGCCGACGGCATGAACAGACGGCCGATCATATGAGCGCCAAGTAGTTTCTTTGGCAAATCAGAGAGTCCGCCAGCCGCCGAGGATGGCGCAAAAGTGTGTTGCGGACCCGCTGGACTCGCTGTGAATGTGATCCCGTCCGTCACTCCAGCAACAGACCGCACACTGCGTGTGAGCGTTCGCACCAGTACACGGCTGTTCTGTCGACAGAGGAGAGTGCGCACGACATGAAGCAGAAGAAGACCTATGTGAAGCCCGCCCTCTTCGAGCAGGGGGGCTTCCGCGAGAGGACCGCCGGCTACTTCGTCGGGAAGTACTGGGAGTACTTCTCCCGCCGGTTCGTCTGACCGCCCCGTGGTGAAGAAGATGCCCGGTCACCTGCGTGACTTCTTCGCGGTCCTCCCGGACACGGCCGAAGGACAGGCCGTGGCCGGGCGTCTTCGCCCGGCCCTCCCGGCGGGGGCGGCGGGCACGGGGACCGTCCGCCACCCCTCGGGGCGCCCCTGGATCGTCTTCCGCCTCCCCTTCCGGCAGGTCAGCCAGGCCACGCGCGGCGGCGACTCCCTCGTGCTGATCGGCCCGAACCGCGTTCCCGAGGCCGACCTCCACGGCGTCCTCGGCCCGGCCCGCGACACCGCCGACCTCCACCGCCGGCTGGCCCGGCTGCCCGGCACCCACCACGTCGTCTCCCGGATGGGGGACGAGGTCTGCGTGCGGGGCACGGCGTCCGGGCACCGGCGCGTCTACCACGCCCGGTGCGGCGGCGGACGTGTCGCCTCCGACCGGCCCGCCCTCCTGGCCCACCTCACCGGGGCGGGGATCGACGACGGCGCGCTCGCCCTGCGCCTGCTGGACTTCGTACCGCACCCGCTGCGGCACCGCCCCCTGTGGCACGGCCTGGAGGAGGTCGACCCGGCGTACGCGCTCAGCCTGCGCGACGGCCCCGGCGGCCCCCGCCACACCGTGTGGCGCTGGTGGCGTCCCCCCGAGCCGGAACTCCGCGCGGAGCGGGGCGCCCCCCTCCTGGCCGCCGCGCTCGCCGGCTCCGTCCGCGCCCACCTGGACGGGCACACCCGGATCAGCTGCGAACTCTCCGGCGGGCTGGACTCCACCTCCGTCGTCTTCCTCGCCCGGCAGGCGCCGGGCGAGCGGGAGACGGCACTGCTGACCGTCGCCGCGCGGGACGGCCACTCGGAGGACGAGACATGGGCCCGCCGGGGAGCCGAGGACGCCCGCCGCGGCGCCGGCCGGACGGTCGAGCACCACATCGTCCCGGCCGACGACGCCCCGCTGTTCTACGCGGACCTGCGGGGCAACGCCGGGGAGCTGCTGGACGAACCCCTTCCCGTCGCCTCCGCCCGGGCGAGGGCCTACCTGCTGCTCAGCCGCGCCGCCGCCACCGGCTCCCGCTACCACCTCACCGGCTACGGCGGCGACGAACTCTTCAACGGCCTGCCCGCGGCATGCCTGGACCTGCTCCCGGGCAGCCCGCTGAAGGCGTGGAACCGCATCGGCGCGCTGCGGCACCAGTACGGCCGGCCCCTGTGGCCCACTCTGCGCGGCCTGCTGGCACGCCCCTCGTACGCCTCCTGGCTGGCCGGCGCCGTCACCCGCGAGCCGCCCGACGACCGCGGCCCGCTGCTGGGCTGGGGGCCCCGGCAGTCGCTGCCGCCCTGGCTCACCGGCGAGGCCGGGGCTCTGATCCTCGACGAGTTCCGCTCGGCGGCCGGGCACGCCGAGCCGCTGAGCCCCCGCCCCGGACGGCACGCGGACCTCGACACCCTCCGGGTCGGCGCCCGCGGCTTCCAGGCGCTGGAGGACGTGGGCGTCACCGCCGGCCTGCCGGTGGCCGCGCCGTTCTACGACGACCGGGTGATCGAGGCCGTCCTCGCCGTCCGTGTCGAGGACCGTGTCGTCCCCTGGCGGTACAAGCCGCTGCTGGTGGAGGCGGTGCGCGAGGTGGTGCCCGCCCGTCTGCTGGCCCGGACCACCAAGGACCACATGTCGGCCGACCATGTGCGCGGGCTGCGCGAGCACTCCGCCGGGTTCCGCGCGCTGTGGGACGGTTCCCTGCTGGCCCGGCGCGGCCTCGTGGACGCCGCCCGGCTGGAGCGGCTGGCCGACGACCCGTACTCCCCCGTCCTCCAGCGGTACCCGGTCGACGCCACGGTCTCCTGCGAGACCTGGCTGCGGACGGCCGAGGACGCCTGGCCGGCCGGGGAGGAACACCGCGATCCCGACAGGAGCGAGGCGATCTCGTGAAGCTCAGACAGGGTGTGGCCATGACCACCACCGAGTACGGCGCCGTACTGCTCGACGAACGCAGCGGCGCTTACTGGCAGTTGAACGAGTGCGGCGCCATCGTGGTGGACGCGCTCGCCCAGGGGCGGGGCCGGGAGGCCGCCGTCGAGCGGCTGCTGGAAGAGTACGACGTCGGCCGTGCCGAGGCCGAGGCGGACGTCGCGGAGCTGACCGGCCGGCTGGTCGAGGCGGAGCTCCTCGCGCCGTGACCACCGAGATGACCATGCCCCGCCGCGGATCCGGCTCCGGCGGCGTCCGGGTGCGCACGGCCGTCGCCGCGGCCCTGGTGCTGAGCCGGCTGCGTCCGGGGCGGCTGCGCCGGGTGCTGGCCCGGGTCAGCCGCGGCGCCCGCCCCGCCGGGTACGAGGAGACCCTGCGCGTGTACGAGGCCGTGGTCGCCTCCAGCCGCAGATGCGCCGGCTGGTACGGCTGCCTGCCGCGCTCCATCGCCATCGCCCTGGTCTGCCGGATGTCGGGGGTGTGGCCCGACTGGTGCGCGGGGGTGCGCAGCGCGCCGCCCTTCTCCGCGCACGCCTGGGTGCGGGCCGGTGGCAGGGCGGTCGGGGAGCAGGAGCCGGACGGTCTGCGGCCCCTGATGACGGTGACGGTGGGCGGGGAGGACGGCGGTGACTCAGGCGAAGGCCCCGGTGGACCCGGCGGCGGAGCCGGCGGATCGGGGCGTGGAGCCTCCGGCGGCGGACCGGTCGGCGGCGGTGGCCCCGGCGGATCCGGAGGAGACTCCGAAGGGGACTGAGGAGCGGGAGCCGGCCGGTGGCCCCTCCCCGCTGCGGCTGCTCCTGGAGCAGGTCCGGCCGCACCGGCGGGCACTGGTCGGCGGAGGGCTGCTGTCCCTGCTCGGCTCCGGCGCGGACCTCGCCATGCCGCTGATGGCCAAGCACGCCGTGGACGCCTTCGCGGACGGGCGCTCACCCGTCCGGCCGCTGCTCGTCCTCACGCTCGTCGTGCTCCTCGGGGCCTTCCTCGCGGCGGCCGGCGGGTATCTGATGGCACGCGCCGGCGAGGCCGCCGTCCTGCGGGCCCGGCGGCGGCTCGTCGGCCGGATGCTGCGGCTGCGGGTCGCGGCCGTCGACCGGCTCACCCCCGGCGATCTGCTCTCCCGCGCCACCGGCGACACCTCGCTGCTTCGCACCGTGCTCTCCCGCAACGTCGCCGACACGGTCACCGGGGCGCTGGTCCTGCTGGGCACCGTCGTCCTGATGGCGGTCGTGGACCTCGTCCTCCTCGGGGTCACCCTCCTCGCCGTGCTCCTCTCCCTGGGCCTGCTCGCCCTGCTCATGCCGAGGATCCAGCGGGCGCAGCACCAGGCGCAGGAGGCCGTCGGCGCGATGGGCTCGGCGCTGGACCGCGCGCTGCAGGCGTTCCGCACCGTCAAGGCCGGCGGGGCCGAGGACCGCGAGACCGCGGCCGTCGCCGAGGCGGCGCGGCGGGCCCACGACCGCGGTGTGGCGGTGGCCTGGTGGAACTCGGTGTCCGACGTCACGACCTCCGTGGCGATGCAGTTCGCCTTCCTCGTCGTCCTGGGGGTCGGCGGCGCCAGGGCCGTCTCCGGAGCGATGGAGATCTCCTCGCTGATCGCCTTCCTGCTCTACCTCTTCACCCTGATGGGCCCCCTCGGCCGGCTCACCGACGGCTGGAGCGGCCTGAACAGCGGACTGGCCGCGGTGCGGCGCATCCGGGAGATCGAGGAGCTGCCGAGTGAGTCCCCGGACGACGGGGCGCCTGCGAAGGAGGCGTCTTCGAAGGGGACGCATGCGAAGGGGACTCGCGCGAAGGGTGCGCCGCTCGGCGTGGCGTTCGAGGACGTGGTCTTCGGCTACGGCGACGGGCGGGCCCCGGCTCACCGGGGGGTGACCTTCGAGGTGCCCGCCGGCGGTCTGACGGCGCTCGTGGGCCCCTCCGGCGCCGGGAAGTCGACGGTGTTCGCGCTGCTGGAGCGCTTCTACGAGCACGACGCGGGCACCGTCTCCGTCGGCGGGCGCGACATCCGCCGCTGGCCGCTGGCCGAGCTGCGGTCGGCGATCGCCTATGTCGAGCAGGACGCGCCCGTACTGGCCGGAACCCTGCGGGAGAACCTGCTGCTGGCCGCTCCGGACGCCGCCGAGGAGGAGGTGCGGCGCGCGGTGTCGCGCACCCGACTCGACGGCCTCCTCCAGCGGCTGCCCGGCGGCCTGGACGCGCAGGTCGGCCACCGGGGGGTGACGCTGTCGGGCGGCGAGCGCCAGCGGATCGCCATCGCCCGGGCGCTGCTGCGCAGGCCCCGGCTGCTGCTGCTCGACGAGGTGACCTCTCAGCTCGACGCGGTCAACGAGGAGGCGCTGCGCGAGGTCGTCATGGAGCTCGCCGCCGAGACCACCGTCCTGGCCATCGCGCACCGGCTCTCCACGGTGGTGCGGGCCGACCGCATCGTGGTCATGGAGGAGGGCCGGGTGCGCGCGGTGGGCAGCCACGCCGATCTGCTGCGCTCGGACTCGCTGTACGCCGGGCTCGCCGCCACACAGCTCGTGGCGGGCCGCGCCCTCACCCGGGCTCCGGAGGGCTCCCCCGGCTGCCCGTAGGCGCCGCGGCGCCGCACGGCGGGGCTTCTCACGGCTCCCACGGCACGCACGGCAAGGGCCCTCCGCACGCAGAAGCGCCCCGAGCGACGAGTCCCCCCACGGGCCCGTCGACGGGGCGCCTCCTTTTCCCGGTCATGGACTCCCCCCACGGGATCCTGGCCGGGTGTCTGCCGGGCGGTGTACGGGCGAGAGGGCCGCTCAAGCTCCCCCGAGGCACACCGCCTGCGCGGACCACCGTCCTCGTCCCCCACAGACGAACACGGCGGGCGGCGGCGGCTCCGCCGGAGTACCGACGCCACCCCATAAGACACACGAGTCCGCCGAATGGTTACCCCCCTTTATGTGTGACCTGCGTCACTCTTCTTCACGGCTCCTCCACCGCTCCGCCGCGCCGGGAACACACCGCGGGCCCCGTTCCGCACCCGCGGGGTGCGGAACGGGGCCCGTGGGGCCGCAGCAGGCGGCCCTAGGCGGCCGTACGCCCGTTCAGCGCTGCTCCACCGGGACGTAGTCGCGCTCGACCACGCCGGTGTAGATCTGGCGCGGACGGCCGATGCGGGAGCCCGGCTCCTTGATCATCTCGTGCCACTGGGCGATCCAGCCGGGAAGGCGGCCGAGCGCGAACAGCACGGTGAACATGGTGGTCGGGAAGCCCATGGCCCGGTAGATCAGACCGGTGTAGAAGTCGACGTTCGGGTAGAGGTTGCGCTCGACGAAGTAGTCGTCGGCCAGCGCGTGCTCCTCCAGCTTCAGCGCGATGTCCAGCAGCTCGTCGGACTTGCCGAGCGCGGAGAGGACGTCGTGCGCCGCCGCCTTGATGATCTTCGCCCGGGGGTCGAAGCTCTTGTAGACGCGGTGGCCGAAGCCCATCAGCCGGACGCCGTCCTCCTTGTTCTTCACCCGGCGGATGAAGGAGTCGACGTCACCACCCTCGGCCTTGATGCGCTCCAGCATCTCCAGCACCGACTGGTTGGCGCCGCCGTGCAGGGGGCCCCACAGCGCGCTGATCCCGGCGGAGATGGAGGCGAACATGTTCGCCTGGGAGGAGCCGACCAGGCGCACGGTGGAGGTCGAGCAGTTCTGCTCGTGGTCCGCGTGCAGGATGAGCAGCTTGTCCAGGGCGTTGCTGACGACCGGGTCGAGCTCGTACTCCTCGGCCGGGACCGAGAAGGTCATGCGCAGGAAGTTCTCGACGTAGCCCAGGTCGTTGCGCGGGTAGACCACCGGGTGGCCCACCGACTTCTTGTACGCGTACGCCGCGATGGTGGGCAGCTTGGCGAGCAGCCGGATGGTGGACAGGTGCCGCTGCTGCTCGTCGAAGGGGTTGTGGCTGTCCTGGTAGAAGGTGGACAGCGCGCTCACCACCGAGGAGAGCATCGCCATCGGGTGGGCGTCCCGCGGGAAGCCGTCGTAGAACCGTTTGACGTCCTCGTGGAGCAGGGTGTGCTGGGTGATCTCGTTGCGGAAGCCGGCCAGCTGGTCGACCGTGGGGAGCTCTCCGTTGATCAGCAGGTACGCCGTCTCGAGGAACGTGCCGTGCTCGGCGAGCTGCTCGATCGGATACCCGCGGTAGCGGAGGATGCCCTTCTCGCCGTCGAGAAAGGTGATCGCCGACTTGTACGCGGCGGTGTTGCCGTAACCGGAGTCCAGGGTCACCAGACCGGTCTGGGCGCGCAGCTTGGAGATGTCGAAACCACTGTCACCGACAGTGCTGCCGACCAGCGGGAAGCTGTACTCGCCGTCCCCGTACCGCAGTACTACTGCGCCATCGCTTTCACGGTGTTCGCTCACGTCATCCCTCACCGACGTAGTGCCTCATCTTCGAGTGCCCTGTCCTCGTCCCACTGTCTCCCATTCGGTGCTGTGCGGTGCACTCGGGGTCGGTCAGCAGGCCCGCGGGTGGCACGGAGTGCCTCCGGAAAGTTACGCGGGGTGTGGCGTGCCGCGCAATCGGTGGTCCAGTGCGGTGCAGCGCCGCCCCGCGGATACCGTCCGCACGGCCTGGCCCAGGGCCCTGCGCGACCCCACCAGTACCACCAGGCGCTTGGCCCTCGTCACGGCCGTGTAGAGCAGGTTGCGCTGGAGCATCATCCAGGCTCCGGTGGTGACCGGTACGACCACCGCCGGGTACTCACTGCCCTGGGAGCGGTGGATGGTCACCGCGTAGGCGTGCGCGAGTTCGTCCAGCTCGTCGAAGTCGTAGCCCACCTCCTCGTCCTCGTCTGTGCGCACCGTCAGGCGCTGCTCCTCCGTGCTCAGGGCGGTGACCACGCCCACCGTGCCGTTGAAGATCCCGTTGGCCCCCTTGTCGTAGTTGTTGCGAATCTGAGTGACCTTGTCGCCCACCCTGAAAACCCGTCCGCCGAATCGCTTTTCGGGCAGATCGGGCCGGCCGGGGGTGATGGCCTGCTGGAGCAGTCCGTTGAGCGTGCCCGCGCCGGCCGGACCCCGGTGCATCGGCGCCAGCACCTGCACGTCGCGGCGCGGGTCGAGGCCGAACTTCGCCGGGATGCGCCGGGCCGCCACGTCGACGGTGAGCCGGCCGGCCTCCTCGGTGTCGTCCTCCACGAAGAGGAAGAAGTCCGACAGCCCCTGGGTGATGGGCGGAACCCCGGAGTTGATGCGGTGGGCGTTGGTGACCACGCCCGACTGCTGGGCCTGCCGGAAGATCCGCGTCAGCCGCACCGCCGGGATCGGGCTGCCCTCGGCGAGCAGGTCGCGCAGCACCTCGCCCGCCCCCACCGACGGCAGCTGGTCCACGTCCCCCACCAGCAGCAGATGGGCTCCCGGCGCCACCGCCTTGATCAGCTTGTTGGCCAGCAGCAGATCCAGCATGGACGCCTCGTCGACGACCACCAGATCGGCGTCCAGCGGCCGCTCCCGGTCGTAGGCGGCGTCCCCGCCGGGCTTGAGCTCCAGCAGCCGGTGGACGGTGGATGCCTCCGCACCCGTCAGCTCCGACAGCCGCTTGGCCGCCCGGCCGGTGGGCGCGGCCAGCACCACCTTCGCCCGCTTGGCCCGCGCCAGCTCCACCACCGACCGCACGGTGAAGGACTTGCCGCAGCCGGGCCCGCCGGTGAGCACCGCCACCTTCTGTGTCAGCGCCAGCTTCACCGCCTCCCGCTGCTCGGGGGCCAGCTCGGCCCCGGTGCGCTTCGCCAGCCAGGACAGGGCCGCCTCCCAGTCGACGTCCCGGAAGGCCGGGATGCGGTCCTCCTCGGTGCGCAGCAGGCGCAGCAGCTGGGCCGACAGGGACAGCTCGGCGCGGTGGAAGGGCACCAGGTAGACCGCCGAGACCCGCTGCTCGGGGTGCTCCGGGTCGGGGACCTGCTCGCGCACCACCCCCTCCTCCTCGCCCGCCAGCTCGCCCAGGCAGTCGATGACCAGGCCGGTGTCCACCTGGAGGAGCTTGACGGTGTCGGCGATCAGCCGCTCCTCCGGCAGGTAGCAGTGCCCCTGGTCGGCCGACTGCGACAGCGCGTACTGCAGCCCGGCCTTCACCCGGTCGGGGCTGTCGTGCGGGATGCCGACGGCCTGCGCGATGCGGTCGGCGGTCAGGAAGCCGATGCCCCACACGTCGGCGGCCAGCCGGTAGGGCTGGTTGCGCACCACCGAGATCGAGGCGTCGCCGTACTTCTTGTAGATGCGCACCGCGATCGAGGTGGACACCCCCACCCCCTGGAGGAAGACCATCACCTCCTTGATCGCCTTCTGCTCCTCCCACGCCGCGCCGATCAGCTTCGTCCGCTTCGGGCCGAGGCCGGGCACCTCGATCAGCCGCTCCGGCTCGTTCTCGATGACCTCCAGGGTCTCCAGCCCGAAGTGGTCCACGATCCGCTCGGCGATCTTCGGGCCGATGCCCTTGATCAGGCCGGAGCCCAGATAGCGCCGGATGCCCTGGACGGTGGCCGGCAGGACCGTCGTGTAGTTCTCCACGGTGAACTGGCGGCCGTACTGCGGGTGCGAGCCCCAGCGGCCCTCCATCCGCAGCGACTCCCCCACCTGCGCGCCGAGCAGCGAGCCGACGACCGTGAGCAGCTCGCCGCCGCGCCCGGTGTCGACCCGGGCGACCGTGTAGCCGTTTTCCTCGTTGGCGTAGGTGATGCGCTCGAGGACGGCCTCGAGGACGGCGGGTTGGAACGACATGTCACAGACCGTAACGCCGGGGACCGACAACCGGAATCCCGGCCGTGGGGGCGGGGGCGGTGCGGGACGGTGC
>NZ_JAKMAY010000540.1:0-1683 GCF_022015835.1 Streptomyces sp. ICN903
GCCGCCCCCGCCACCCCCGGCACGCCGCACCGGCGCCCGCCGGAGCGGCGGGGGCGGCGGAGGGGACGGATAGGTTGTAGTCCATGCCGACCGCCTCCGACCCACCCCGGTCCCTGCGGCTGCCGAGCGCCCGCACGGCACCGGCCGAGGCCGCACGGGTGCGGGAGCCCGGCACCCGCCCGCCGGCCGGCGGCCTCGCCCACCGGCCGGCGTCCGCGCCCGCCGGCCGGCCGCGCCCGCTGTGGCCCCGGCTGCTGCCCGTGCTGGTGCTGCTGGCCGCGCTCACCCGCGTCCCGTCCTTCCTGCGCCCGCTGTGGAACCCCGACGAGGGCTTCCTCGCCACCCAGGCCCGGATGCTCGCGGACGGCGGGACGCTCTACGACACCGTCGTGGACCGCAAACCGCCCCTGGTGCCCTGGCTGTACCAGGGGGCCTTCGCCGTCTTCGGCGACGCCTCGCTGTGGCCGGTCAAGGCCGCGGCGGTGGCGGCGGTGGCGGCGACCGCCGCACTGCTGGCCTCCCTGGCCCGCCGCCGCTGGGGCGAGCGGGCCGCATGGGCCGCCGGGGTGCTGTTCGTCCTCGCCTCGGTGGGCCTGAACCCCGAGGACGCCCAGGCGGCGAACTTCGAGGTCTTCATGCTGCCGTTCACCGCGGCGGCCCTGTGGTGCGCCGACCGCAGGCACTGGACGGCCGCGGGTCTCGCGCTCGCCGGCGCCTTCCTGGTCAAGCAGACGGGCGGCGCGACCCTGCTGCCGGTGCTGCTCCTGCTGTGGCGCTCGGCGCCGCCCGGCGATCCGCGGCGGGCCGCGCTGCTCCGGCTGGGCGCGGGCTGCGTACTGCCGGTGGCGGCGGTGGCGGCTGCCTGCGGCTGGTCCCGCTTCCTGTTCTGGACGGTCACCGGATCGGGTGCGTACGCCTCCTTCACCGGTTCGGAGCTGCACGTGCTCGGCCGGGGCCTGGGCAACACCGCCATCGCGGCGGCGGGCTTCGCGGGGCTGCTGGTGCCGCTGGCGGTGGTGCTGCGGCGGCGCCCGCCGGCGCGGCGGCGGGTCCTGACGGCGGACCTGTGGACCTGGCTGGCGGCCGCCGCGGTCGCCGTGGTCTCCGGCTTCCACTTCTTCGGCCACTACTACCTGCAGCTGCTGCCTCCGCTGGCCCTGCTGGGCGCGGGCGCCCTGCACCTGCTGGGCGGCGGGTGGACGCGCCGGGCCGCGCTGTGCGCGGCGCTGTCGTGCGCACTGTTCCTGGGCTGGAGCGCGGTCGCGGGCAGCGGGGAGCTGGACCATGCCCGCAAGGTGGCCGACGCCGCGCGGCGGCACGCCGGACCGCAGGAGAAGGTGCTGCTGTGGGGCATGCACCCGGAGGGCTACTGGCTGGCCGACCGCCGCCCGGCCAGCCGCTACCTCACCGCCGGCCTGCTCACCAACTTCAGCGGCGGCCGGGACGGGCCCCGGGTGGGCCAGCGGTACGGCGTCGAGGGCGGCTGGCACACCTTCCGCGCCGAGCTGTCCGAGGACCCGCCGAAGGTGATCGTCGACGACTCGCGCGGCAAGCCGTACGCCCCTTCCCGGATGCCGACGCTGCGCTACCTGCTCGCGGCGTACTACGAGCGCGCGGAGCGGGTGGACGGTGCGGTGGTGTACGTGCTGCGGCCGGAGCGCGGGGAACAGCGGGGACAGGGGG
>NZ_JAKMAY010000541.1:0-1673 GCF_022015835.1 Streptomyces sp. ICN903
GGCGCGGGGAGCTGCTGGGGTATCTCGGTTTCGGCGGCGGCCGGGGACTGGCCGGGGTCGGTCATTCACCTCTCCAGATTCGACGGAACCGTCCAATCATCCCAGGTTTCCCGACCCCGGCACACCCTCTTTGTTCAGTATCCGGACAAAAGGGCCCGGCGGCCCCGCACGGGCCGCCCGGATCAGGCCGGCAGCAGCCCCGGCTCCCCGGCGGGCGAGACGAAGGACGCCGCGGTGGTGACCGGCGCGCCCGGGGTGGTCACGGCGGAGACCGTGCGGTAGTCGGCGCGCAGCCGCTCGCGGTCCAGGCCGAGCATCACGTAGCCGCGCCGCCCGTTGTAGTAGCGCATGTGCGGGTTGGCGGTCATCAGCGTCTGCCAGTTGGCGGGCCGCTCCGCGCCGTCCCGGCCGCTGGTGATGGAGGATGTGACGATCTCCACACCGGCGGTGCGCGAGTCCGGGTCGTCGAAGTCGCGCTTGACGTCCAGCCCGTAGTGGACGTGGACGTCACCGGTGAGGACGACGAGGTTGTCCACGCCGGCCGCCTCCGCGCCCGCCAGGAAGCGCTCGCGGGCGCCGGGGTAGCCGTCCCAGGCGTCCATGGAGACCGGCCAGGGGCCCTCGACCCGGTTGCGGCGGCGGGAGAGGACGACCTGCTGCGGCACCACGTTCCACAGCGCCCGCGAGCGGCGCCAGCCGTCGGCCAGCCAGCGCTCCTGGGTGGCGCCGAGCATGGTGCGCGAGGGGTCCTGCGACTCGGGCGTGGGCACCTTCCAGCCGTCGCCGTTCGCCTGGTTGTCGCGGTACTGGCGGGTGTCGAGCACGTCGAGCTGCGCCAGGCGCCCGTAGTGCAGGCGGCGGTAGAGCCTCAGGTCCGGGCCCTGGGGACGCTGGGGGCGGCGCAGCGGCATGTTCTCGTAGTACGCGCGGTAGGCGGCGGCGCGGCGGAGGAGGAACTCCTCCGGCGGCACGTTGTTCTCCGGTATGCCGCCCGCGTAGTTGTTCTCCGTCTCGTGGTCGTCCCAGGTGACGATCCACGGGTGGGCGGCGTGGGCGGCCATGAGGTCGGGGTCGGTCTTGTAGAGGGCGTACCGCAGCCGGTAGTCCTCCAGCGTCACCGTCTCCCGGGCGAAGACCTCCGGCAGCGTGCGGTCGGTGTACTTCCGGTCGCCGCCGGCGGAGTCGACGGCGTACTCGTAGAGGTAGTCGCCCAGGTGGAGGACGGCGTCGACGTCCTCCTCGCGGGCCAGGTGGCCGAAGGCGGTGTAGTAGCCCTGGTGGTATGCCTGGCAGGAGGCGAGGGCGAAGTTCAGCGAGGCGGGCACCGCGCCGGGCGCGGGGGCGGTGCGGGTGCGGCCGGCGGGGCTGATCCAGCGGCCGGCGCGGAAGCGGTAGTGGTAGTCGCGGCCGGGGGCGAGTCCCTGGGCCTCCACGTGCACGGTGTGGTGGAACTCGGGGTGGGCGAGCGCGGCGCCGCGCGCGACCACGTGGCGGAAGCGCTCGTCGCGGGCGATCTCCCAGCCGACGGTGACGCGCTCGGCGGGCAGCCCGCCGTCCGGCTCGTACGGCCTGGGGGCCAGGCGGGTCCACAGCACCACGGAGTCGTGGCGCGGGTCTCCGGAGGCGACGCCCAGGGTGAAGGGGTCGCCGGTGATCCGGGCGGGGTCCAGGGC
>NZ_JAKMAY010000542.1:0-1669 GCF_022015835.1 Streptomyces sp. ICN903
CCTAGCCTCGCGCTTTCACGAAGTGGCCTGTCCGAAGGTTGATCAGAAACGCAGAAAGTGCTCTTGACCTGCAACGATAGGACTTGCTGAGGGTCCTGTTGGCTGCAAGGAAAAGAGCACTTTCCAGGTGAGAGAGCCTATCGCGTCGTACCCACGTGTCCGTGTCCTGGGGGACGGCCGCCAGGTCGTCTCGCAGGCCGGTTCGGTCCTGCTGGTGGAGACCGTCCGCAAGACGGGCCTGGACCAGGCGATATCCGCAGCCCTGGCTCCGTGGCGCAGACCGCGGGCCGTCCACGATCCGGGGAAGATCCTGCTGGACGTCGCCCTGGCGGTGGCGCTGGGCGGGGACTGCCTCGCGGATGTCGGCATGCTGCGGGCCGAGCCGGCGGTGTTCGGGCCGGTCGCCTCCGACCCGACGGTCTCCCGCCTGATCGCCACCCTCGCCGCCTCCGGCGAGAAAGCCCTGACCGCCATCCGCGCCGCACGCTCCGAGGTCCGCAACCGGGTCTGGTCACTGGCCGGCGACCGGGCTCCGGACACCGACGGACAGGTCACGATCGACCTCGACGGCGTCCTCGTGACCGCGCACTCCGAGAAGGAGGACGCGGCCCCGACCTGGAAGAAGACCTACGGCCATCACCCGCTGATGGGGTTCGTCGACCACGGACCGGGCGGTACCGGCGAGCCGGTCGCCGCCTTGCTCAGGCCCGGGAACGCGGGCTCGAACACGGCCGCCGACCACATCACCACCGCCCAACTGACCCTGGCCCAGCTGCCGAAGACCTACCGTCGCGGACGTCAGACCCTGATCCGCACCGACTCCGCGGGCGGCACCCACGACTTCGTCACCTGGCTCGCCCGGCGGGGACGGTGGCTGTCCTACTCGGTCGGCATGGTGATCACCGACGCGATCCACCAGCATGTGCTGCAGGTTCCCGCCTCGGCCTGGACGCCGGCCGCCGAGGCGGACGGCGAGATCCGCGACGGCGCCTGGATAGCCGAACTCACCGGCGATGTCCTGGACGGCTGGCCCACGGGCATGCGGCTGATCGTCCGCAAGGAACGGCCGCACCCCGGGGCGCAGTTGCGGCTCACGGACGCGGACGGCATGCGGCTGACCTGCTTCGCCACCAATACCTCGGGCCGGCCGATCGCCGAGCTCGAGCTGCGCCACCGGCTGCGCGCGAGGGTCGAGGACCGCATCCGCGCCGCCCGGGCCACCGGCCTGCGCAACCTGCCTCTGCATACGACAGCCCAGAACCGGGTCTGGCTGGAGATCGTCCAGATCGCGCTCGACCTGCTGGCCTGGCTGCCGATGATCGCGCTGACCGGCCAGGCAAGGCTCTGGGAACCCCGTCGCCTGCGGCTGCGCCTGTTCAGCGTGGCCGGACAGCTCGTCACCACCGGCCGCCGCCGCATCCTCCGGCTGGCCCGGCACTGGCCCTGGACCGACACGACCACCGGCGCCCTCGAACGCCTCGCGCTCCTACCCAACCCCGGCTGACCAGCGCATTCACCTGTCCCTACCAGAAGAGGACCCAGCCCGGAACAGTGGAACCCGGCGCCCACCCGACGCGACGGCCGGGCCGCCGGCCTGCCCGGGCTCAGGAGCAGAACGCGTGAGGGTCCGCCGACTCCGTCGGCGGACCCTCACGAAAGATCGAGGCTA
>NZ_JAKMAY010000543.1:0-1662 GCF_022015835.1 Streptomyces sp. ICN903
GCCGAGTCCCTCCACGCCCCTTCACACCCCTCCGCGCCGCCCCGCACGTCGGCACCCCCGTACGTCGGGAGCAGCGCCGTACGTCAGCCGCGCCCGGCTTCGTCCAGCGCCGCCCGGATGTCGGCGACCAGATCGGCCGCGTCCTCCACACCCACCGACATCCGCACGAAACCCTCCGGCACCGCGTCCCCGCCCCACCGGCCGCGCCGCTCGGCGGTGGAGCGCACCCCGCCGAAGCTCGTCGCGTCGTCCACCAGCCGCAGCGCGGCCAGGAAACGCTCGGCGAACCCCTTGTCCGGCAGCGTGAAGGAGACCACGCAGCCGAAACGCCGCATCTGCCGCGCCGCCACCGGGTGCGCCGGGTCGTCCGTCAGCCCCGGGTGCCGTACGTCGCGCACCTCCGGCCGCTCGCGCAGCGCCTCGGCGACGGCGAGCGCGTTCGCGGCCTGCCGCTCGGTGCGCAGCTCCAGCGTGGCCAGGGAGCGGTGCGCCAGCCACGCCTCCACCGGCCCGGGGATCGCCCCGACCGTCTTGCGCCACAGCCGCACCGACGCCGCCAGCTCCGGATCCCGGCACGTCACATAGCCCAGCAGCACGTCACCGTGGCCGGTCAGCGCCTTGGTGCCGCTGGCCACCGCGTAGTCGGCGCCCAGTTCCAGCGGCCGCTGGCCCAGCGGGGTGGCCAGGGTGTTGTCCACGGCGACCAGCGCGCCGCGCTCGTGGGCGGCGTCGGCCAGGCGGCGGATGTCGCACACGTCCAGACCGGGGTTGGAGGGGGACTCGATCCACAGCAGCGCCGCCCCGTCCAGGGCGTCGAGCTGTGCGTCGCCGCCGGTGGGCGCGGTACGAACCTCCACCCCCCAGCCCTCCAGCCGCTCGCGCATCGGGACGAGCAGGTTGTAGCCGTCCGAGGGCAGCACCACCACGTCGCCGGGCCGCGTCCGCGACAGCAGCACCGCGGAGATCGCGGCCATGCCGGAGGCGAAGACGGTCGTGCGCGCCGTCTCGTCGCCGGGGGCCTCCAGCTCGCCGATGGCGCTCTCCAGGCCCGTCCAGGTGGGGTTGCCGTCGCGGCCGTAGGAGTAGGGGGCCTGCGCCGGATCGCCGGGCAGGTGGAAGTGCGCGGCCAGCACCGGACCCGGCAGCGGCGGCGCGTACGGCTCCTCCTCGGGCAGCCCGGCCCGCACCACCCGCGTCCCGTCCCCGTCTCCGTTCCCGTGGACGCCGCCCCGCTCGTTCCGCCCGTCCCGCTCGCGCGTCATGTCCCGCTCCTCGTCGCTCTCCCCCGCCAGCCCGTCCGGCGCCTTCGAGCGTACGTGCGCGGCTCAGCCGAGCGCCGCCCGGGCCGCCGTACCGCAGCGGGCGCCGTAGCCGGAGCCGAAGAGGACGGCGTGCACCAGCAGGTGCTGGAGCTGGTGCAGCGGCACGCGCCCCCTGCGGCCGGGCAGCGGACGGACCTCCTCGTACGCCGCCAGCAGCCGCTCCAGGTGCGGGCAGCCGAACAGCTCCAGCACCGCCAGATCCGTCTCGGGGTGACCGCCCTGCGCGGCCGGGTCGATCAGACGGGCACGGCCGTCCGCGGACCACAGGACGTTGCCCGACCACAGATCCCCGTGGACGACGGCGGGCGGCTGCGGAAGGCCCGCCACCCCGCCGCCCGCC
>NZ_JAKMAY010000544.1:0-1660 GCF_022015835.1 Streptomyces sp. ICN903
ACCCGCACCGGCCCCCTGCGCCGACTGCTGCGCGCCGTCACCATCGCCGCCTGCCTGCCGTACCTGGCCCTCAAGACCGCATGGCTGTGCGGCCTCCACGTCGGCATCCCGGAGGGCAGCGAACTGCGCGCCCCCGAGAACACCGCCTCACTGGCCCTCGCCAACTCCCTGACCGTGGCGATGGACGCCGCGGTCGTCGTCCTCGCCCTCGCCCTCACCCTCCCCTGGGGCAGACGGCTGCCCGCCTGGCTGACCGCCCTGCCCCTGTGGACCGCCACCGGACTGCTCACCCCCATCGCCGTCGCCGTCCCCGTCCTCTCACTGCTGGCAGCGGCCACCGGCGACGGCACCGTCACCCAGGAGACCCAGGCGTCCCTGGACGCCTGGGTCTTCACCGTCGTCTACACCGGCTTCGCCGTCCAGGCACTCACCCTCGGCACCCTGGCCGCCCTCTACGTACGCGACCGCTGGGGCCACCTGCTGCGCGGCCGCCTCGCCGCACTGGACACCGACGCACCCACCGCCCCCGCCCGGCGGACGATCGCGGTGACCGCCGCCGCGGCCGCACTGCTCCCCCTGACGGCACACCTGCTGTGGTCGGCCGGCGCCACGGCCGGACTCCCCGCCCACCGGGCCGGACAGGCCGACAGCGCCTTCCGGCTGATCGCGGGCCTGGACGCACTCGCCGCGGCCGCCGCCGCGACGGGCGTGCTGCTGCTCGCCTTCCCCGCCGGCCGGACCGTGGCGGTACGGCTGCGCACCGCCGTCGCCCTGGCCTGGACCGGAAGCGCCGTCCTGGCCACCAGAGGCGGCTGGTCCCTGCTGACCGGCGCCTTCAACGACGGCATGGTGGATCCGTCCCAGCAGGCCACCGCACTGATGACACTGACCTACTCTGTGGAGGTGCTCGCCGGGATGCTCGTACTCGCCACCGGAGCCCACCTGTTCGCCGAGCGGGCCGCCGAACCGGCCACCGCACACACACCGGCCACCGCACACACCCGGCACACCGCCGCGCGGTGACCGGAAGGCCGAGGCGACCAGGACGAGCAGGACTGTCAGGGCGGGCATGGTGGACGAAGTGAGCGGGACGGGCACGGAACACATCCGGCGGCTGCGGCTGCGCTGGGTCCACCTGCTGCTGGGCGGCGCACTGCTGATGCCGTACTTCCTGCTGACCACCGTGGTGATCTCCATCGCCGTACCCGGCGCCGACCCCCTGCGGCAACCGGGCTGGCAACTCGCCGCATACGGCCTGTCCCTGCCACCGGCCGCCGCCACCGCGCTCCTCCCACTGACCCGCACCCTGGAGAGCACCGCCGCACGGGCACTGTGCCGCACCCCCGGCGGAGAGCTCACCACCGCACCGGCCACCTCCTGGGCCGCCCGGCGGCGCACAGCGGTGTGGTTCACCCTCCACCTCGGGCTGGGCGCACCGGTCAGCGGCGCCACCCTGGCCATCCCGCCCGCCGCGGCGGTGCTGACGGCCATGCCCTTCTCCCGCGAACTGCGCGAAAGCCGCTGGCAGTGGCACTGGAACACACCCGACACGGCCCTGTGGACGGCACCGGCGACCGCGGCCGCCCTGCTCGCCGCCCTGGTGGCGGCGGTGTGGGCCGCGGGCGCCCTGCTGGCCCGCTGCGCCCCCGCCCTGCTCGGC
>NZ_JAKMAY010000545.1:0-1648 GCF_022015835.1 Streptomyces sp. ICN903
GCTGCGCCCCACCGGGGGCGGGGAGGGGGTCGAGGTGGTCGAGCGCACCGCGTTCGACGTCAACCGGGGCGCGCTGTGCGGCAAGGGCCGCACAGCCCCGGCCGTCCTCTCCTCCCGGGTGCGGCTGACCGGGCCGCTGGTGCGGCGCCGCGCCGGCGGGCCGCTGGAGCCGGCCGGCTGGGACGAGGCGCTGGACCGCGTCGCGGCGGGGCTGTCGGACACCCGGTCCGCTCACGGGGCGGACGCGGTGGGGGTGTTCGGCGGAGGCGGGCTGACGAACGAGAAGGCGTACGCGCTGGGCAAGTTCGCCCGGCTGGTGCTGGGCACCTCCCAGATCGACTACAACGGCCGGTTCTGCATGTCCTCGGCCGCCGCCGCCCTGAACAGGGCGTTCGGGCTGGACCGGGGGCTGCCCTTCCCGCTGGCGGACGTCGCGCGCACCGGCTGCGTGATCCTGGTGGGCGCCAACCCCGCCGACACCATGCCGCCCGCCCTGCGCTACTTCACCGAACTGCGCGAGCGGGGCGGGAAGCTGATCGTGATCGACCCCCGCCGCACCCGTACCGCCGAGCACGCCGACCTGCACCTGGCCCCGCGCCCCGGCACGGACCTGGCTCTCGCCCTGGGCATGCTGCACCTGGTGGTGGCCGAGGGGCGGGTGGACACCGGCTTCGTGGCGGCGCGCACCAGCGGCTGGGAGGAGGCGCGCGCGGCGGCGATGGCGCACTGGCCGGAGCTGGTGGAGCGGATCACCGGGGTGCCGGTGCCCGCGCTGCGCGAGGCGGTGGCGCTGTTCTGCGACGCGGAGTCGTCGATGGTGCTCACCGCGCGCGGGCCCGAGCAGCAGTCCAAGGGCACCGACACCGTCGGCGCCTGGATCAACCTGTGCCTGGCCACCGGCCGGGCGGGACGCCCGCTGTCCGGCTACGGCTGCCTGACCGGGCAGGGCAACGGCCAGGGCGGGCGCGAGCACGGCCAGAAGGCCGACCAGCTGCCCGGCTACCGCAGGCTGGACGACCCGGCGGCGCGCGAGCACGTGGCGCGGGTGTGGGGTGTGGACCCCGGTGTGCTGCCGGGACCGGGGCGCAGCGCGTACGAGCTGCTGGACGCGCTCGGCCGCGATGTGCGCGCCCTGCTGCTGACAGGTTCCAATCCGGTGGTCTCCGCTCCGCGTGCCGCCCATGTGGAGCGGCGGCTGCGGTCGCTGGACTTCCTGGCGGTGTGCGACGTGGTGCTGTCGGAGACGGCCGCGCTGGCGGACGTGGTGCTGCCGGTGGCGCAGTGGGCGGAGGAGACGGGCACGACGACCAGCCTGGAGGGCCGGGTGCTGCTGCGCCGCAAGGCCCTGGACGCCCCGCCCGGGGTGCGCACCGATCTGGAGGTGCTGAACGCGCTGGCGGCGCGGCTGGGCTGGGAGAAGGGCTTTCCCGCCGATCCGGAGGAGGTGTTCGAGGAGTTGCGGCGGGCCTCGGCCGGGGGCCCGGCGGACTACTCGGGGATCACCTACCGCCGTATCGCCGAGGAGGACGGGGTCTTCTGGCCGTGCCCAAAGGTCCCGGGTACGGACGAGGCCGACGACCCGGCGGTGGACCGCTCCCCCTCCCCTCACCCCGGCACCCCGCGCCTGTTCCTGGACCGTTTCGCCACC
>NZ_JAKMAY010000546.1:0-1636 GCF_022015835.1 Streptomyces sp. ICN903
GGGGGCGCGGGCGGTGGCCGACAGCGGGAACATCGCGCCGCCGGGCCGGTCGAGGTTGCCGGTCAGCGCGTTCAGGACGTCCACCAGCCAGCTCGCCGTGGTGCCGAACTCCACGGTGGTGCTGCCGATGCGGCCGTAGACCGCGGCGCGCTCGGCGGCGGCCAGTTCGCGGGCGAGGGTACGGATGACGTCCGGCTCGACACCGCAGGCGCCGGTCACGGCCTCGGGGGTGAAGTCGGCGGCGAGGCGGGCCACGTCCTCCACGCCGCCGAGGTGCTCCCCGGCCGCGCCGGTGTCGGCCAGGCCCTCGGCGAAGAGGACCTGGACCATCGCCATCAGCAGCAGGGCGTCGCCGCCGGGCCGCACGGCCACGTGCCGGTCGGCCAGGCGCGCGGTGCGGGTGCGGCGCGGGTCGACGACGGTGAGGGTGCCGCCGCGCCGCCGCAGGGCCCTCAGACGGCCGGGGAAGTCGGGGGCGGTGCACAGACTGCCGTTGGATTCCAGCGGGTTGGCACCGACGATCAGCAGGTGGTCGGTGCGGTCCAGGTCGGGGACGGGGATGGCCAGGGGGTCGCCGTAGAGCAGTCCGCCGGCGGCGTGCTTGGGCATCTGGTCGAGGGTGGAGGCGGTGAAGACGTTGGGGGTGCGCAGCGCCTTGACCAGCAGGGGCGGGTAGAGGGCCCCGGCGACGGTGTGGACGTTGGGGTTGCCCAGGAAGAGGGCGACGGCCCGGGGGTCGCCGCCGGCCAGGACGCCACCCAGCCCCTCGGCGACCGCCGCGAACGCCTCCTGCCAGCTCGCCTCCCGCAGTTCGCCGTCGCGGCGGACCAGGGGACGGGTCAGGCGGTGGGGGTCCGTGTCCAGCTCGCCGAGGAGGGCCCCCTTGGGGCAGACGAAGCCGCGGCTGAAGACGTCGTCACGGTCGCCGCGGGCCGCGGTGATCCGCTCCCGTCCGCCGTCGCCGGGAGTGATCGTGACGACCAGACCGCAGGTGGCCTCGCACAGCGGGCAGATCCGCAGGGCGGTACGGGAGCCGGTGCCCGCGGACGGGCCGGGTCGCGCGCCGGGCTCCTCGTTCGGCTGCGTGGTGGCACTCTCCGGCATCGGTCCCCCTGGTGAGCGGTGTCCGGGTGGGCTGTGCGGTCCGGCGGCTCCATACCGACCGGCCGGTAAGTGAACCTTAGCCCCGTAACCCCCCGGCCGCCCAGGGGCGGGAGCCGAAACGGCGGCGCGCCCGTCCAAGACGCGCCGTTGACGTGCGGACCCCTGCATTCCTATGGTTGACAACAGGAAACCCTGAGCACCAGGAGCGTTGCTATGAGTGGCACCACAAGCGGTTTCGAGCAGGCGCGCAAGACCGCGGAGGGGCTGGCGTACTCCTCCGGTTTCGGCAACGAACACGCCTCCGAAGCCGTTCCGGGAGCGCTCCCCGTCGGCCGCAACTCCCCTCAGCGCGCACCCCTGGGGCTCTACGCGGAGCAGCTCAGCGGCACCGCCTTCACCGAGCCGCGCGCCCACAACCGCCGCTCCTGGCTGTACCGCATCCGCCCCTCGGCCGCCCACCCCCGCTTCGTCCGCGCCGACGGCGGCTCCCTGCGCGGCGCGCCCTTCACCGAGACCGAGCCCGACCCCAACC